>PIVW01000392.1 GCA_003353825.1 Chloroflexota bacterium | reverse complement strand
CCCTGAACCGGAACAGGAACAACCCGCATAAAGAGAACAACAACATTGGTTTTCGGGCTGTGGTGTCGTGTTCCGTCCATGTTCTTCCGTCCCTTCTTTGTTGTAAACAGGCGCAAATCGCTTATTTACTTGGCCAGTTCGCCCATCACAGCGAATCTGGCTCCGGCAATGTTGGCTCAGCACCTTGCGGGTGGTCGGCCGACCGAGGCGAAGGAGAAGAATAGCGCCGGGCCTGTCTGGTCTGCACGCAATGACGGCGGTACGGGGGCGCCGCTGGCGTCAGGCGCAAACTGAAACCTGGGACGCGTAGGTGTCCTGCCCCCTATTTTCCTCTTGCTTGGCGTAACCAGCCGCCCAATAACCGTCCAATCTCTGCGACCATGGCGCTGACATGGGCATATTGCCCACTGGAAAGCCAGGCCCATTGTTGCACCAGACGCAAATAAAGCCGTACCTTATCCAGATGAGAATCAGCAGCCTGTAAGTACGTAATTCGTTGGCGCTTGCTATGGCTGTTCGCAAAAAAGAGCGCTTCCTGAAAATCCAAAACAGCATCTTGCAACCGTTTTGTGACCACAAACCGCTGGGCCTTGGGAAAACGTTCGCAGCGGGGTAGCAACCACACCAGTAGATCGTAGGTGCGAGTAAAGATGACCATGTCCTCCATGTATGCCTCCATTGTCGAATGGGATAATCTACTCAAAGCTTATCGTAAAGCTGCAAAGGGCAAACGGGGTAAAGCCAGCGTCGCCCGCTTCGAGCATCAGATAGCAGATCGGCTACTTCAGCTTCAGACCCATTTGATAAATAAAACCTATCGTCAGGGACCTTACAGGCACTTTACCATCCATGAGCCCAAACGGCGCAAAATCAGTGCTGCTCCTTTTCGGGATCGTGTTGCCCACCATGCCTTGTGCAACATCATCGAACCGCAATTTGAAAAATGCTTCATTCATGATAGCTACGCCAATCGAATCGGCAAGGGCACGCATCGCGCTATCGACCGCTTCCAAGGATTTGCGCAACGGTATCGCTATGCTCTACGTATGGATATCGTTCAACACTTCCCTTCACTCGACCATGAAATCCTACATGACACCATAGCATCTGTTATTCCCGATAACGATGTACTCTGGTTGTGCGACACCATTCTTGATGGTGGAGCCGGTGTGCTGGAGGATGAATACGACATGGTGTATTTTGCAAACGATGATCTTCTCGCAGGCTGTCGCCGACGTGGATTACCAATCGGTAATCTCACATCGCAGTTTTGGTCTAATGTGTTCATGAATCCATTAGACTGGTTCGTTGTCAAGACGCTTGGATGCAATGCCTATCTACGTTATGTTGACGATTTCGCTTTGTTCTCAGACAGCAAGAGCGATTTATGGAACTGGAAACATGCTGTCGTTGCGTTTCTAGAGAATAAGCGGTTGACGATTCATAGTGGCTCTGCGCAAGTTCAACCGACGCATCAAGGTATCCCATGGTTGGGATTTGTGGTTTATCCTACACACCGTTTGCTAAAAAAGCGTAATGCCGTCAACTTCAAGCGGCGATTGCGTCACAACATCGGTCTGTATAACGCAGGAAAGATAACGTTCGCCGAGCTTGATGCCAGTATTCAAGGGTGGACCAATCATGTCAGGTATGGCGATACGTGGGGATTGAGAATATCGATTTTCTCGTCGACTACTTTCTGACACTCCATCTGGGCTATTAGCTGCAGGTAGCAACTGCTGTTGCAAAAAGGTAAATCATGCTCAAAGGCTCTGTTGCAATTCAGCCGTGAATCGCTTACTGTATCTACCACTCAAGGGAAGAAAAAGATGAATGCAACCGATGCAGGGCAGTTCAAGTCGAGTCGGCGACCCAGGCAAGGCACAGACAAGAAACTACAGAAAGGCGACGCCCGCAGGGATGCTCGTCGGGAGCTCGCCAGACGGCAGGCGCTCCGTCCCAAACCCAGAAGTGCTCCTCCCCAGCAACAAGCACCGGTCGTGCAACCGAAAGCACCTGTAAGCGCAGAGATGTCGGCAGAAATTGCTGCGCTGCAGAAAAACCTCAATCAACTCGTAGAAGCATCACAGTTGTCCGGCGCTTATCAAGCGATTGGCGCAATAGAAGATCGACTCACCCAAATCCCTCTCACCCTGGCTGCTCTGCGTAAACGAGGCTATATTCACTCTGGGCTGTTGGAAGACAGGTTGATCGCTCTCGATCAGCAATGGGATGGGCTACGAGAGCAAGTTGAATCACAACTAAAGAGCCAGTCGCGCGCTCTTCAGCGCCAATTGGCCAAAATCGAATTACAAGTACGCCGGCTCAATACCAAGCCCGACCAGGTCACACTCATTGCCACACAGGGGGCGGTCGAGCGGCTCGAAAGCAAAATCGATGCCACGGCAAACAACTTAAGCAGTCTCAGCGATGGCATTGAAAGTGAACTGCGTAGCATTGATCGGGAACTGCAGAAGGTCGACTGGATGCTGGATCGCTTGGATGAGACAAGCGAAATCGATTTGTCTGCTATCGAAGCGCCCCTCACGGCGGTCAAAGCAATCTGGCAGCAACAAGAGGATGAGGGGCCCGAGGGGATTCTGTTCCTCACCGATCAGCATCTTTTCTTTGAGCAAAGGGAAGAAATTGTGACATAGAGACGTTTTGGCATCTTCAAAGCTGAATCGGAGGTCATTCAGCGGCTCCTATTGACTGCTGATGCCGGCCACATAGAGAAGGTGGAGCACCGAAAGATAGGGCGATTCTAGGAGACTGTCGGAGAAGTCGCTCTCAAGGCTATTAGGACACGGTTCAAGGCGGATTCACACGGATTTTCACTGTGAAACCCAAGTATTATCCTCGAATATCTGTGTCCTGATGACTTTTCCGACAAGCTGCTAGGAAGACCTTCTGGTGGTTCGGGGCGCAGGAAAAACCGCCGAGCTTTCATGGGATGCGACGACTGCGACTGCCAAGGTCATCGGCGATATTCTTAACGCCTCGGCCTCGGGTAGTGGTGGCGGCAGCGGCAGTTATCGTGGATCAAGTTCTCGCTCCAGCAGCCGTCGATCAAGTAGCTCTCGTCGTAGCGGCGGAGGAGGCAGAAGAGGTTTCGGCTAGGGATTGGCAGACTGCTCTCAACCCTTTTTTCTCCACCGCCACCATACACCAAGGGGATAGCCGATCATTTTCGCCAGATCTCCAATGACACGGATGGTGGGAACAAAAACCAGGGTAGAGAGCTTCTCAATGGGATTGAGCAGCATACCGCCGCTCAGGGGACGATTCCAGGCGTGAACAAGACGTCGATAGGGCGCACTGCAATAAACGCCGAACCCGACTATCCCCATCAGCCAGAACAGCCAGGATACCCTTTTACCTAAAATGAGCAACAGGGGCGCGCCCACTAGATAGGTGGCATAACGGATAGCGTGCCGTTTACGCCAAAGATCAGCCTTGCCGTCACCCCGGCTGTAGCGGTAGTACTGTTTGAAAAAGGCGGTGAGCGATCCACGAGGTCGGAAATGCGCCACAGCGGAGGGCGCCCAACCAAAGGTGTTATACTGCGACCGAAGGTTGAGATCGAATACCAGGTCCTCGCAGTAATCCAACCACTCGGGATATCCCCCGACCTGTTCCCAGGCTGATTTGCGTAGGGCCACAGAGCGGCTCGAGGGCAGGAAGGTGGAGGGGTCGATCTCGTCGACGTTCGGGAGCACAGTGGCGCCCATTGCAACCTCGAAGGGGGTCTCGGGATCTGCAACGAAAAAGCCGGAGACAACGTACATGTTCGGGTCTTCGCGCAGGGGGCGGGTGATATCTTCCAACCAGGAGGGCTCCAATCTTACACCGGCATCCACCAAGGCCAAGATATCACCTTGTGCAGCAGCGATAGCCAGGTTGCGGCCGCGCGAGATATTGGCGCCCGCTGCCACCATCACCCGCAATGGCAGTCGATCAGCATAGGCATCGATCTGTAATCTTGTATCATCCTCAGAACCCCCATCTACGATCACGAACTCGTCGGGTAGCATGCTTTGGGCGCAAACACTCTCGAGCAGCTTACGAACGGAAGCGCCTTCATTGTAGACGGTACAGATGAGGGATATGGTCATGGCTGTTGCAGTGGACAGATTCTCAACCTCGTTGGTAAAGGCTTATTCTCGCGCAGTCACGAGATATTTACGAACTTGGGTGTCACTCAGTCACGGTTCCAAATGAACTGTGCCAGGAACTATTCTACTCAAAGCCGCAACTGAACCCTTCGCATTGCACCAGGAGGAGGATCACCTGTTAGAATGGTGGTTTCTCCCAGATCGCCGATTTCGGGTCACTCGCCGCATGGATTTTGGTGACAATCGCTCAGCTTCTACTTATGAACGAACCAGTGTTCGCCACAAAAGTTTGTATCTCACTATGAACCGAGGCATACTCTACGCCGCATTCGCCTATACCTGTTGGGGCTTGCTGCCTATCTATTGGAAAGCACTCCAGGGGATAGGCGCCACCGAGATCGTCGTCCACCGTATTATCTGGTCCCTGGTATTTGTCGTGATCTTATTGGTTCTGCGACGCCGCTGGAAGTGGTTTCGCCAACTCAAGGGGGATCGCAAGACCTGGATTCTACTGATATCAGCTGCCGCCCTGCTAGCGCTAAACTGGTTTACCTATATTTGGGGTGTCAATCATGGGTATATAGTTGAAGCCAGTTTGGGTTATTTCATGGTGCCTCTGGCCAGTGTTTTGCTGGGTGTGCTCGTTCTGCACGAACACTTACGTCCCTGGCAATGGGTGGCCGTGGCGCTGGCTGCTATGGGTGTGCTTTATCTGACACTTGGCTATGGTAATCTGCCCTGGATTGCTCTCAGCCTGGCATTCACCTTCAGCGTCTATGGCCTCATTAAGAAACAGGTGAAGCTGGATGCATTGGAGGGCCTCTCCGCAGAGATGGCGATTCTGACGTTGCCCGCTTTGGCCTATTTGGCTTGGCTAAACGCCAATGGGGAGATGGCTTTTGGGCAAGTTGGTGTACAGCAATCGTTGCTACTTATCGGCGCCGGGGCGATCACTGCCATTCCTCTGTTATCCTTTGCAGCGGGTGCACGTCGCATTCCCTTGACAACATTGGGCCTGTTACAATATATCGCCCCGACACTGCAATTCCTGCTCGGCGTATTTGTCTATGGTGAAAGCTTCTCAGTCAGCCGCTGGCTCGGTTACTGCATCATCTGGATGGCATTGATCATTTACACAGCCGAGAGCGCCAACTATCGCCGCCGGCGGGCTCGGACGGAGCTATCGGCGACACCATCCTCACTGGTGGGTTAGGCGTATAACGCTATTAGCGACTACCCAGATCGATTACTGTCAGTGCTGGGGCGGGATTAAATTTGTCTATGCGACAAACGTTATTTGCTGGAGAACTTGCCTGCTATTCAACCACTTCGTCAAAATCTCGGAAATCCTCGCCCTTCAGTGGGTATGAGCAATATTCGTCCGTAGATATACGCTAAGGATAGACATCTACGCCAGAACCAGGTCTAGGTTTAAGACATACTCGCCGTAAAGCAGGATGTTATCCCAGCCGATGGGGCT
>PIVW01000985.1 GCA_003353825.1 Chloroflexota bacterium | reverse complement strand
AATGAGGCGGTAAAAAGACTAGGCAAAAAAGAGTTTGGTTTTCGATTCGCCGCTTAACAAAGTTCCGGCAAAAACCTGGATTCCAAAATGTAGAGGAGTTGATTTAACATGACTTTCGTAAACCTAATGAAGCATTGGACTAAGCGGCTTCGCCGCATAACTGCCATTCATTACTCCGCCTGATCACCCTCCATATATCTCCATACATCTCCTATCCTCCATACAACCCGGCCACTGGGGCCGGGAGTTTTTAAACCTTATGTATGGAGGACTTACAATGAGTGTAAGCCATAGTACGCAATCGTCCCGTAAATGCAAGCAAACCCTTCAAAGCACAAAGCCTCAGGCGAAGAAACAGATCTCACCGCTGCGTCAAAACATGATCAGCGACATGGAACTCGCCGGCCATACCCAAGGAACCCAACAAATCTATATTGGTGCGGTCGTAAAGTTGCAGGATCACTACGGGATTCGCCCTGACAAGCTTACGGAGAAGCAGGTGCAACAGTACCTTTTCTGGCTGCGCGATGAAAAGAGGGTGGCCCAAGGCACCTTCCAGACGTATTGGGCAGGAATTAAATTCTTCTACTACCATACCCTCGGTGTGGACTGGCCACTCGTCACGCGCAAAAAAGTCCGCCAACCCCTGCGTAAACGCCTACCGGTACCCATTGCCTGGGAGGACGGGCACCGGCTGATTGCGGCAGTGGAAAAGCCCGCGTACCAGCTTTGCTGCTCGTTTATGCTTGCCTTGGGACTGCGTATCGGTGATGTCGTGGTCCTGCCTGTTAAGTCTATTGATGCCACCCAGATGCTGGTGCGCGTTATTGGCAAGAGAAACAAGGAACGGGTCGTACCATTGCCCCGAACATTGCTGCGGGCCTTACGCGAGTTTTGGTTAACCCACCATCATCCGCGTTTGCTCTTTCCCAACCGCAGGGGAACGGGCCCGATCTGCGTCAAGTCGTTGCGCAGCGCCTTCAATCAGGCTCGCGATTCACTCGGTATACCCAAGACCATTACGCCCCATTGCCTGCGTCATGGATTTGCCACGCATTTGCTCGAAAGCGGTGTCGATATCCGCATCGTACAAATGCTGCTCGGTCATGCCAGCCTCAGATCAACTGAGATCTACACACACTTGACCAAGCCCATGTGTGATAACCTGCGTCATCAGCTTGACCGCATGTTTGCCGATCTCTTCACCGGAGGAGGCAATCATGACTAAGTCATCACTCCAAATCGCCGACGTCATACGCCGTTTCATGGGTCCCTATAAAGAGCAATTCGGTCATCTCATGCTGCCCTCACATCGTCGGGCTTTGCAGGATATCGGTACCTGTATGACCGAGGCCATGGGCGGTGGACGCTACCAATGCAA
>PIVW01000023.1 GCA_003353825.1 Chloroflexota bacterium | reverse complement strand
GCCGGCAGACTCTTCCAAATCCCCGACAAATTCTTTCGGACGGTGTGCCTGACACAGGGAATCGAGTTGCCGGAACAAGGCCAGTATGGCGTGGGTATGGTTTTTATGCCCCATGATGAGGAGAGCCGGCAGGCCTGTGAAAACAGATTTGAGGATATCATCGAAGCAGAAGGGCAAAGGATTTTGGGGTGGCGTACTGTGCCTACAGATGGGTTCTCGCTGGGCAAAACCGCCCAATCGCGGGAGCCTTTTGTACGCCAGGTGTTCATTGGCGCCAATCCTGATGCCTTTCCTCACCAAGATGACCTGGCTTTCGAGCGCAAGTTGTATGTTATCCGCAAGCTAGCCGAACGGCACATTCGCTACGACGAAGCCTCGGACTGCGATGCCTTCTATGTTGCCAGCCTTTCCAGCCTCACTATCGTCTACAAAGGCATGTTGTTGTCCGAGCAAGTCAACGTCTTCTATCCGGAGCTGGACGACCCCAGCATGGAGAGTGCTCTGGCGTTGGTGCATTCGCGCTTCAGCACCAATACCTTCCCCAGTTGGGAACGAGCGCATCCCTACCGCTACATAATACACAATGGCGAGATCAACACCCTGCGTGGCAATGTCAACTGGATGTATGCCCGCCAATCTCAGTTAGTGTCCGAGCTTTTTGGCGACGATCTCGAGAAAATCTTGCCCGTCATCGATGTCGATGGCAGTGACTCAGCCATGTTCGACAACGCCCTCGAATTCATGTATCTGGCCGGGCGCCCGCTGGCCCATGTCATGATGATGATGATCCCGGAACCCTGGTCGAATCACAAGACCATGAGTGACGAGAAAAAGGCTTTTTACGAATTCCATAGCACCTTTATGGAACCGTGGGATGGTCCGGCTTCGATTGGTTTCACCGACGGCACAGTCATCGGCGCCGTACTGGACCGTAATGGTCTGCGCCCAAGCCGCTACTATGTCACCAAAGATGATATGGTGATCATGGCGTCGGAGGTAGGCGTATTGGATGTACCTGCGGAGAATGTACTCTATAAATCTCGTCTTGAGCCGGGCCGCATGTTCCTGGTCGATACCGAGCAAGGGCGCATCATCGCGGACGGGGAATTGAAACACCGATTCGCCGGCGAATATCCCTACCGCCAGTGGCTGGGCGAGCACCTGACCGCGCTCGAAGACATACCTGTAGCCCCCCCGTTGCCAGAGCCCGATCACAACACGGTGGTGCAACGCCAACAGGCCTTTGGATACACCTACGAAACCCTGCGCGTCATTGTCGGCCCCATGGCCCAGAACGCCATCGAACCTCTGGGATCGATGGGCAACGACACCCCACCCGCCGTGCTCTCGGACCAATCTCGCTTGCTGTACGATTACTTCAAACAACTATTTGCTCAAGTCACCAACCCGCCCATCGATGCCATCCGCGAGGAACTGGTCACAGCCTCTGAGGTGATGATGGGCACAGAGTTGAACCTGCTCGATACCCGGCCAGAGGATTGTCATCAGATCAAACTGAAGACACCTATCCTCACCAATGAAGAACTGGCTAAGATCCGCCATATTGTTGCACCCGGCTTCAAATCGATCACCTTGTCCATGCTCTTCGACCCATCTCACGGACCTCCGGCTCTGGAGCAGGCACTGGATGACATGTACAGCACAGCCACGCAGGCTATCGCCGAGGGGCATAACATCCTCATCCTGTCCGACCGCGGCGCCGCTCCCGACAAAGCTCCTATCCCCGCGCTGCTGGCTGTCTCCGGCCTGCATCACTACCTCATTCGCGAGGAACTGCGCACACAGGTGGCGATGATCATCGAATCGGGTGAGCCGCGGGAGGTTCATCATTTTGCCCTTCTGGTCGGCTATGGGGCCACGGCCATCAATCCTTACCTGGCCTACGAAACCATTGACGACATGATCAAGCAAGGTCTGCTACCCGATCTTGACTATGACACAGCGCACTACAACTATATCAAAGCCTGCATAAAAGGTGTGGTCAAAACCCTTTCCAAAATGGGTATCTCCACCATACAAAGTTACTGCGGCGCCCAGATATTCGAGGCGTTGGGGTTGAACCAGACCTTCGTTGACAAATACTTCACCTGGACACCCACCCGCATCGAGGGCATCGGCCTAAAAGAAGTGTATGAAGAAGTCTACCGTCGCCACCGCCTGGCCTACCCTACCTATCAACTGAACGGCAAAGTACTGCCGGTGGGAGGGGATTATCAGTGGCGCAAGCATGGCGAACGCCATCTCCTCAACCCAAAGACCGTCCATACCTTGCAGAAGGCTGTCCGCACCGGCGATTATGAGACTTTCAAAGAATATGCTGAGATGGTCAACGATCAGGCAATAGACCTTTATACATTGCGAGGTTTGCTCGAACTACAATACGCTAACGAACCTATCCCCCTGGATGAAGTCGAATCGGTAGAGAAGATCGTCAAGCGCTTTAAGACCGGGGCGATGTCTTACGGCTCGATCAGTCAGGAGACGCACGAGACCATGGCCATTGCCATGAACCGGTTGGGTGGCAAGAGCAACTCAGGCGAGGGTGGCGAACATCCCTCTCGCATCACCCCCGACGAAAATGGTGATCTGCGAAACAGCGCCATCAAGCAAGTAGCCTCCGGTCGCTTTGGCGTTACCAGCGAGTATCTGGTCAGCGCTAAGGAGATCCAGATCAAAATGGCGCAGGGCGCCAAGCCCGGCGAGGGTGGCCAATTACCCGGACGCAAAGTCTATCCCTGGATCGCGCAAGTTCGGCTTTCCACACCAGGTGTGGGTTTGATCTCGCCACCGCCGCACCACGACATCTATTCTATCGAAGATCTGGCCGAACTGATTTTCGACCTAAAGAATGCCAATCCACAGGCGTTGATCAACGTGAAGTTGGTTTCAGAGGTGGGGGTAGGGACCATTGCCGCCGGTGTTGCCAAGGGGCACGCCGATGTTATCCTCATCAGTGGTTATGATGGCGGCACCGGCGCTTCGCCTCAGACCAGCATTAAACACGCAGGTCTACCTTGGGAGTTGGGCGTAGCCGAAACCCACCAGACCCTGGTAATGAACGATCTGCGTAGCCGAGTCAAGGTTGAAACCGACGGCCAGCTCCGCACCGGCCGCGATGTCGCAATCGCCGCCCTTCTCGGCGCAGAGGAGTTCGGATTCGGCACGATCTCGCTGGTCTCGTTGGGCTGCATCATGATGCGTGTCTGCCATATGGATACGTGCCCAGTCGGCGTGGCCACCCAGAACCCCGAACTGCGCAAGCATTTCATGGGCAAGCCGGAGCATGTCATGAATTTCATGCGCTTTATCGCACAAGACCTGCGCGAGCACATGGCGAAGCTGGGCTTCCGCACCGTGAACGAGATGATCGGACATACCGAAAAACTGGAGATGAGAAAGGCGGTCGATCACTGGAAAGCGCGTGGTCTGGATTTCTCCAACATCCTTTATCAACCTGAGGTATCTGACAAGGTCGGACGCTATCAACAGATCGAGCAGTTCCACGGCCTGGATTTTTCACTCGACCGCCAGCATCTACTCGACATCTGTGAACCTGCGCTAGAACGGGGGGAGCCGGTCAAGGCCACGCTGGGCATCAGGAATACTAATCGCGTCACCGCTACCCTATTGGGCAGCGAAGTGACGCGACGCTATGGTGGTCAGGGCCTGCCCCCCGATACCATCCATCTTAAATTCAAGGGATCGGCGGGCCAGAGTTTCGGCGCCTTCGTACCTCGCGGCATCACCCTGGAGTTGGAAGGGGATGGCAATGACTACTTCGGCAAAGGGCTGTCAGGCGGGAAGATCATCGTCTATCCCCCAGTTGCTTCGACCTTTGCGGCCGAGGAGAACATCGTTATTGGCAATGTCGCTTTCTATGGAGCCACCAGCGGCGAGGCTTTTATTCGAGGTATAGTCGGTGAGCGCTTCTGTGTACGAAACAGCGGTGTTCATGCCGTTGTCGAAGGCGTCGGCGACCACGGCTGCGAATATATGACCGGCGGGCGCGTGGTCGTGCTTGGTGGCGCCGGGCGCAATTTTGCTGCGGGTATGTCGGGCGGCATCGCCTATGTGCTTGATTGGCATGGCAATTTCGCCAGTCTCTGCAACCAAGAGATGGTGCACCTGGAAAGGCTGCAAGACCCCACGGAGATCGCCGAGGTTAGAGCGATGGTCGAGCGCCATGCAGAACTAACAGAGAGCGCTCTGGGCTATCGCGTACTTTTGCGCTGGGAAGAACTACTGCCCAAATTCGTCAAAGTTATTCCCAAGGACTACAAGCGCATGCTGAATATGATCGAGCAGGTCCAGGCCGAAGGTCTCGGTGGCGAACAGGCGATCATGGCAGCATTCGAACAGAACAAAAACGACCTCACGCGCGTTAGTGGCAACTAGGCGCTTAGTTAATGATGATAAGTGATTTGGTACGCGCATTAACGCGGAATGGAGCGGATCACGGCTTTTTTGATCCTTGTTCATCCGCGTCAATCTGCGTGCCGACATTCTTTACGACTAGAAATGACAAATTGTTCGTGTTAGGAGATATAAAGCATGGGTAAACCAACCGGTTTTATGGAATATGATCGCGAGCTGCCGTCGAAGCGTGACCCGATTGAGCGGCTCGATGACTGGCAGGAATTTGACTTGCCTTTCGCGGATGAGCGCTTACAGCTTCAGGGCGCCCGCTGCATGGACTGCGGCATACCCTTCTGCCATACAGGCACCCTGATCGGAGGGATGGCTTCCGGCTGCCCTATCAACAATCTCATCCCTGAATGGAATGACTTAATCTATCACGGTCTGTGGGAACAGGCTTTGGAACGACTGCACAAAACCAACAATTTTCCCGAATTCACCGGACGCGTGTGCCCGGCCCCCTGTGAAGGATCCTGCACCTTGGGCATGCTCGAACCGGCCGTCACAATCAAGAATATCGAACGCTCGATCGTCGACCGGGGTTTTGACAAGGGTTGGGTGAAGGCCAGCCCCCCGAGCTATCGCACTGGGAAAAAAGTGGCGGTTGTAGGCTCTGGACCGGCCGGTTTAGCCTGCGCCGACCAGCTCAATCATGCCGGACATCAAGTCACAGTTTATGAACGCGCCGATCGCATCGGCGGCCTGCTCATGTATGGCATCCCCAACATGAAGCTGGATAAAAACATCGTCCAGCGTCGTATCGATCTGATGGCAGCTGAAGGTGTGGAATTCGTCGTCAATACTGAAGTGGGCAAGGATTTGCCAGCGCAGAAATTGAAAGAGGAGTTCGATGCTGTCGTGCTCTGTGGCGGCGCCACAAAAGCGCGCGACCTTCCCATCGAGGGGCGAGAGCTTGACGGCATTCATTTCGCCATGGAGTTCCTCACAGCCAACACCAAGAATGTGCTCAACGGCGCTACACCTTCCGGCGATTTCATCTCTGCCCAAGGGCTGGATGTGATCGTCATCGGAGGTGGCGATACCGGTACAGATTGTGTGGGTACATCGCTCCGCCATGGTTGCAAAACCCTGACACAGTTCGAAATCCTACCGGAGCCACCGCGCGAGCGCCAGCCCGACAATCCCTGGCCCGAGTGGCCCAAGATCTTGCGCGTGGACTATGGCCAGGAGGAAGCGATCGCTCGCGATGGCGGCGATCCGCGCATTTACTGCATCATGACACAGAAATTCGTGGCCGACGAAAAGGGTCGGGTGAAGGAATTGCACACAGTAGATGTGGAATGGGTGACCGGCAACAATGGCACACGCCCCTATCCCAAACCCATCGCCGGCGCCGAAAGAGTATGGCAGGCGCAATTGGTGCTGCTGGCCATGGGTTTCCTTGGTCCTGAGAACACACTCGTTGAGCAACTGGGCCTGGAGCAAGACCAGCGTTCAAATGTGCAGGCAGAATATGGAACTTTTGCTACCAGCGTTGAAGGCGTCTACGCTGCCGGCGATATGCGCCGAGGACAGAGCCTGGTGGTGTGGGCCATCAACGAAGGCCGTGGCGCCGCCCGCGAGGTGGATCGGTACCTGATGGGGGAGACCTATTTGCCGTAGGCAGGGCTTACCTCGTTCCTGCTTTCTGTGTAGTTTTTTGATTGCGGACCTGCGGCTTTGTGCTATACTGATCCTAATCTGATATCAGAGGGTTGCAGCTAGGAATTTCACCCAGCGGCCAACCCAGATGATGGAGTGGCACAGAAATCATGACAATAGAAGTCGAACAGCTTTACGAACAACATATTAGCCAGCTCCCGCTCTTAGAACAGCTCAGGTTGGTGGCGCTCATCAGTCAAAAATGGATTCGCCGATCTGATGATATGGCGGATAAAGCCCCACGCAGCATCATGGAATTGCACGGATTAGGCAAGGAAATCTGGCAAGATGTAGATGCCCAGGATTATGTCGATAGTCTTCGGCAAGAATGGGATCAGCGTCCGTAATGGAGATTGACGCTATCCTACATGGTGTAAAACAGCTGGGCCTTGATACAGCGCCAATTATCTACTTTGTGGAAGCGAACCCACGATATGACAATGTTGTAGGGGCAATCTTCAAACGAATTGCAGATGGTGAAATTGAGGCCGTTACTTCGATCATCACCCTGACAGAAGTGTTGGTGCATCCGCTCAAACATCAGCGAACCGATCTCCAAAACCAGTATCGTAACTTGTTAACGAACAGTGCCCATTTCACGATACATGCGATTGATGAGCAAATAGCCGAACAAGCTGCAATTTTGCGCATCCGTCATAACATACGGACACCGGATGCACTACAAATCGCGACAGTGCTGGCTGCTGACTGCGACGCATTCTTGACCAATGACAAAAAATTAAGGCGAGTCAACGATTTGAAGATCATCGTGCTTGAAGATTTATTGGGCTGAATTCGAGACCATGGCGCCGCCCGCGAGGTGGATCGGCGCCTGACGGGGGAAACGTATTTGCTGTAGCCAGAGCATGCCCTGCCTGCGCTTTCAGTCAGACGCACAATCCAGAATCTAGACTCACGTCCCCATTTCTCGTTTTTGTTTTTGACGCCGCACCCACCCCATGCTAAACTCGCGGTAGGACTGTATACATTCCTGACCGCAGGCACCGACGCTTGCCCTCTCGTCTTTCGAGAGGGTCTTTTCTTATACTCTTTGGCTTATTTTCGGATATCGACCCATGCTCGTACTCAAATTCGGCGGGACCTCCGTCGGCAACACCCAGGCAATTGCTCAAACAGCAGAGATCATCAAACATACGCGTGAACTGGATGATCAGGTAGTGATTGTAACTTCGGCCATGAGCGGTGTCACCAACACACTGATCCAGGCCGCTCAGGCCGCTGCTGACGGTGATGAACAGCCCTACCGTGAAGCTCGCAGCGATCTCTTGCTCAAACATCAACTGGTTGTCGGACAGTTGATAGAAGATGGCGTCGAACGTGCGGCTTACGGACGGTTGATCGACGAACGACTTCGTTCCTTCGAGCGTCTCTGCCATTCTATCTATGTCCTGGGCGAACTCACCGCCCGGGGGCTGGATGTGGTATCTGGCATGGGTGAAAGGATGTCCGCTCCCTTGCTGGCAGCCGTACTACGCGCCTACGGGGTTGACTCCGACTACATGAATGCTGGCGAACTCATCGTTACCGACAACAACTTTGGCAATGCCTCGCCTCTGCTCGAAGCGACCTGCGAGCAGACCAGCGCTCGCTTGCGACCCCTGCTCAAACAGGGAAAGGTGGTTGTAGTGACAGGATTTGTCGCTGCCACAACTGATGGCGTCGCCACCACTCTGGGTCGGGGCGGTTCCGACTATTCGGCCGCGATCCTGGGCTCCTGTCTGGGCGCAGACGAGGTGCAGATCTGGACCGATGTGGATGGTGTGCTCACGGCCGACCCGCGCATCGTCCCCAACGCCAAGACTTTGCCAGAGCTCACCTACACGGAAGCCGCCGAACTGGCTTACTTCGGGGCCAGGGTGCTTCACCCTAAGACGATTCTCCCTGCTATCGAAGCATCTATTCCGATACGCGTGGCCAACACCTTTAACGCTGCTGGCCCGACGACCTTGGTGGTACCGAAACTAGCCAACGGACACTCGGTGAAAGCCATTACTGCCATTCGGAATCTGACGCTTGTGAATGTAGAAGGCCGCGGCATGATCGGTGTACCTGGTATTGCCGCTCGCACCTTCCAGGCTGTGGCTGATGTCGGGGCCAACGTGCTTATGATCAGCCAGTCTTCATCAGAGCAGAGCATTTGCTTCTCGATTCCCCAACACGATGCAGAACAAGTGATCGAAACACTGCAAGGTGTATTTTCGGATGAACTAGATCGCCACTTCATCGACCGTGTGCGCGCTCAGCACAATATCGTCATCATCGCCGTCGTTGGCGCGGGCATGCGCGGCACACCAGGCATCTCCGGCCGGGTCTTCAGTGCGCTGGGCGAGGCCAAAATCAATGTCATCGCTCTGGCACAGGGGTCGAGTGAAGTCAACATCTCATTGGTCGTGGACGGTGAAGATGCCGATGAGGCAGTTCGCCGTATTCATGACGCGTTTTTCGATGATGAAAATCCAAGATCTAAGATCCAGAACTGATCGGCTTCTCTTCAATCCTTAATCTTCAGTATTCAGTTTTCAATCCTTACCTTTTAATCTCATGAAAACCATCCCCCTCATCCAATTCGGTCTTGGCGGTGTTGGCAGTGCTGTTGCCGAACGTGTGTTAGCAGCCCGAGATGATTTCGAATGGCACTATGGCTTGCGCCTTGTCTATGTGGCGCTGTGTGATAGCCGTGGCGCTGCCATTAATGGTGATGGATTCAGCCACGGTGCTTTACAACGCATGCTTGTTGCCAAAGCTGAGGGTCAGAGCATCGTCGGCCTCGATAACGGTTATTATCATGATGGTCTCAGAGATATCGTCGATGTGGCGGGCACCACCGATGCTATCGTGATCGATGTCACCGCCAGCAGTAACACGAGCACAGCTCTGCAGCTGGCCATCGAGAGGGGCTATGCCGTGGTGCTCGCCAACAAAAAACCACTGACCGAACCCTACGAGGTTTTTCGCAACCTGGTCGATAGCGGCAGAGTGCGATATGAATCGACAGTTGGCGCCGGCGTTCCCGTCATCGCTACCTTGAGCGAGGCATTGATGGCGGCTCACGATCCCGTACGTTGCATTGAAGGTTGCTTCAGTAGCACATTAGGCTATCTAACTGCAGGGCTTCAAGGCGAGGAATCCTTCTCGGAACTGGTGCGCACAGCCAAAGCACTAGGCTACACCGAACCCGACCCGCGTGAAGATCTCGGAGGCATGGATGTGGCCCGAAAAGCATTGATCCTCGCCCGAACCATGGGCTGGCCGCTGGAACTAGAGCAGGTGTCCGTGCAATCCTTCTATCCGGCAGAGTTAGAGGAAGGGAGTGTCGATGATTTCCTAGACGCTGTCCACCCCCTTGATGACGATTATGCCCTGCGCGTTGCCGAAGCTCGCACAGCGGGTGAAACTTTACGTTATGTGGCGCAACTGCAAGGAGAAAAAGCACGAGTCGGTCTACAATCGGTTCCCTGCAACAGCCCCCTTGGCCAACTGCAAGGCACTGACAACCTTATTGCCTTTCATTCAAGCATCTACGATGAATCCCCACTGGTCCTGCAAGGCCGTGGCGCTGGCGTGCATGGCACCGCCGCCGGTGTGTTGGCAGATATTGTGGCGCTTGCCAACCATGCCTGAGGGAACTAATCTTCGGGTTTGTTTTCTCGTAACGCTGCATAGGCGGCGTTCGTTGCCAGAAGAATTTGTTGGCGACGATAGAGTTCAATGCCTCTTTCGATTATCTGTTGCATTGATGTTCCCTCGTCCTTAGCCAACGCTAGCAAAGCGTCACGAGTCGTATGAGAAACTCGAATGGTTATTGTACTCATAAACACACTTCCGTAGACCAATCTGTAGATACAATCGTATACCAAATTATAGACAACCGCAAACTGGGTATCCCCATCTAACTCATTCACTTCTCTGATTCTCATTATCTCGGAGATCTTTCATGTCGAAAATACCCGTTGGCATACTCGGCGCAACAGGCGCTGTTGGCCAACGCTTTATCCAATTAGTCAGCGATCACCCCTGGTTCCAAGTCACCGATCTGCTCGCGTCCGAACGTTCGGCAGGCAAGCGCTATGGTGATGCCGTCAACTGGATTCTGGACACGCCCCTACCCGCCGATATCGCAAACATAGCGGTGAAATTGAGCGAACCCGCTCAGGCGGAGGCACAGGTGCTATTCTCGGCCCTGCCCTCGGGCCAGGCACGTGAGCAAGAGTCTGCATTCGCAGCAGCCGGCCATTATATCTTTTCTAACGCCTCTCCTTATCGCATGGCCGCCGACGTGCCCTTGGTGATCACCGAGGTAAACCCCGATCACCTGGGCATGGTCCGCCAGCAACGGACGAATCGAGGATGGGAAGGTTTTGTGGTTTGTAATGCCAACTGCACGACAACACACCTTGTCTGCGCATTGCACCCGCTCTACGAAGCATTTGGCATCGAAAAGGTCTTTGTAGCCACACTGCAAGCAAGTTCAGGCGCCGGTTATCCCGGCATCCCTTCCCTCGACTTAATCGACAACATCGTTCCACACGATTACGGAGAGGAGAACAAGGTCCAGGCCGAACCGCTGAAGATCATGGGTGGCTTTGAAGAGGGTCAATTTAATGACGCCGATTTCAAGATCAGCGCCCACTGCCATCGCGTTGCCGTGACCGACGGCCATTTCGAAGCTGTTTCGGTGGAATTGAGCAATAAAGCCAGCGAACAGGAGATCATCGAAGTATTTAGGTCCTACCGTAAGCTGCCGCAAGAATTGAACCTCCCCAGTGCACCCGACCCTGCGGTCGTCGTAGTCGAGGGCATGTTCCGGCCCCAGCCTCGGCTAGACCGCATGGTAGGCGGTGGTATGGCAACGGCAGTTGGCCGTATCCGTCCCTGTAATCTATTCGACTGGCGACTCTCTCTACTCGGCCATAATACCATCCGCGGCGCTGGGGGCGGCTCTATTCTCAATGCCGAACTGATGGTACATGAAGGATATATCAGTTGATTGTGGTCGCGTGGTCGCGTAGTCGCGTAGTCGCGTGGTCGTTTAGTCGCGTAGTCGCGTGGTCGCGTGGACTCACTGCCATGTAGCTGGTCCGCCACCTTGTCACCCCGTCACCCCGTCACCTTGCCACCCCGCCACCTTGTCACCCCGCCACCTTGCCACCCCGCCACCTTGCCACCCATGCCCCTTCACACTCTCTCCGAACTTACCGGCGATTTCGTCGCTTATCGCAGCCTGACACCCTTTGATACTCGCGTGCCTGGTGTGCAGCAAGTCTGGAAAGAAATGGGCTTGTCTGGCCCTGCTATCGTTCGCAAACGGGATGAGCCCTATCCACAGGCGGCGTCTTGGATTCTGGAACGTTTTCATGAACTGCATGCCCCAGGCGTACAACTTTCTGAATTGCTTCTGATCGGCGATACGCTGGGCAATGACGACGGGGCGTACCGACGGCTGGCCGAGTATACGGGCTGGTCGGGGTCAGCGTTTATCGGCAGCGAGAGGTTGGATAGCCTCCCCGACGTTGATTGGCAGGGAGATATCTATGTCGCCAACCGCTGGGAGAGCATAGCAGACTGGTTGAGTGCATTGCGGGCGAGCGGCCTCAAATTGGACGAGCGCACCATCGTCGTTGTTGATATCGACAAAACGGCGCTGGGCGCGCGCGGGCGGAACAACCGTCCCATTGATATCACGCGGTTGTTGGGCATGCGCCGCACTGTACAACAAGCCCTGGGACCTGATGCCGACCAAGACGCGTTCGCGGCCATCTATTATAAACTCAACCAACCTCTTTACCACGATCTGACCGGGGACAATCAGGATTATCTGGCGTACGTCAGCATCATGGTCGGGGCAGGTATTGAGCAGTTGCAGGACGTACAACAAGCGCACGGCGCCGGCGAGCTCAATCACTTTAACGAATTCATTTTGGGTGTCCAGTCAAACAAGTCGGACCTGCCACCGACATTGGCATCACTACACGAATCTGTGTATCACGCCTACCTCAACGGCGATCCGACCCCCTTCAAAGATTTCCGTCGCAACGAGTATCGGGCGGCGGTGGCCAGCATGGCAAACTTGCCTGACGATGCCCCGAAAAAGGAACGGCTAACGCACGAGATATGTTTGACACGCGAAGTGTGGGATACTTGCCGGTGGCTGGTCGAGCGTGGAGCACAGATCACCGCCCTTTCTGATAAGCCGGACGAAGCGTGTGCGCCCACGCCGGAGTTAATAGAACAAGGTTACGTGCCCATCCACAGCACCCCTACACATTTACTAGGCACATCTCTCACCTCATTAGGTTAGTACCAGCTTCTTGATGGCCTCTGTCACCTCTGCAGTGCTGGCGTTGCCTCCCAGGTCAGGTGTGTGGGGAGCGGAGCGCAATACGGTTTCGATGGCAGTGTCTAATCTGTCAGCCATGTCAGGTCGATTGAGATAGCGCAAAAGCATAACCACACTTCTCAGCGTTGCCAACGGGTTGGCCTTGCCCTGACCGGCGATATCGGGAGCAGAACCATGGACGGGCTCGAACAGAGCGGGAGAGCTGGCGCCGATGTTGGCCGAGGGTGCCAATCCTAACCCTCCAGCCAACCCGGCTGTCAGATCCGAAAGGATATCGCCGAACAGATTCGTGGTGACAATCACTCCGAAACGCCCCGGGTCCTTTGCCAGCCACATAGCCGCTGTATCGACCAGGAGCTCATCTACCTTCAGGCCAGGATACTTTGCGGCGATCTCCAAGCATTTAGAACGAAATAGTCCATCACTTTTTTTGAGTACATTGGCCTTGTGAACGACTGTAAGATGAGGATCGGCTCCTGTGCGTTCGGCATGTCGAAAAGCCTGTTCGCAGGCTACTTCCGCAATGCGTTGGCTGGCACTGCCGGTCACAACACGCTCGCCAACATACCCATCAGTAATCGGACGTTCGCGCCCGGCATAAAGACCTTCGCTGTTTTCTCGTACGATCAGCAGATCGAACACCTGAGTCGCCGATGGCAAGTTCCGAGCAGGGCGCAGATTCGCGTAGAGCCCTAACTCCTTCCGCAACGACAGAATTGGGCTAGCGTAGCCGGGCGCACCGCCGGAAGGGGATTGGGTGGCGCCGAAAATGATAGCATCCGAGTACCGTGCCCTTTCCAGTGTCTGTTCGGGCAAAGCGTTTCCAAAACGCTGGTAACAATTCCAGCCGGCATCCGCCTGCGAAAACACCAGGTCAGGTGCCAGCGCAGCCAGAACATCCGCCGCGGCCGGCACAACTTCCAGGCCAACACCATCACCCGCTATCATTAGAACAGAAGCTGCTTGAGTCTTGATAGTTTCAATTGTCATTAAAAAACCTTATTGTTCTTCAAGATGTCTGTTCTCCAAACGATACTCTGACAGATCATAGATATTTTGTGAGGAACTTGCTATACTGTACGTGCAATCTGATACATAGTTTATGCCCAACCAGGACGACCGAGCAAAAATCGGCTAGGCTTCAAAGGAGAAACCATGTTCAAGACCATTCTCTGTGCCATTGATGGGTCGGCGGCTACCGAACGCCAATTACTGTACGTAATGCACTTTGGAAAAACGGAAGATGCGAGCCTGCACGTTGTTCACGGTTATCAGCTTCCGACACATTATGCAGCTCAGGAGGGCTATGCGACCCTGGTAGAGCAGTATCGCCAAGTCGCGATCAATGTGGTCGAGGATGCCCTCGCTTATCTACGAGAAACGAGGATCGAGGTCAGTGGAGAAGCGATTCTAGGACCAGCGGCAGAAGTCATTTTAGACGAAGCCAGTCGCATCGATGCCGATCTAATCCTGATTGGAGGGCGTAACCCTTCAGATGTGAGGGAGATGTTTCTTGGTAGTGTCAGCCAGCAAGTATTAACTGTATCCCGTATTCCGGTTCTTGTAATCCCTTGACAACCACGTAGGAACGGAGGATGGGGTACAAGGTTTGAGATCGGTCATAACCTTACCCTGTCCATTCCGTTCGTGTCGTATGCAATGCACTTAGGTGCAGAGATACACTAAAATAAGGAGATTAGGCTCATGGCGTTGTTAGGATCTCGGATAAATACAGAGGTGACAAATTCGAGTGTGCGCCTGCCTGCGGTATCAGGAAGATTCTATCCTGCACAGGCAGAACACCTGCGTACCAGCATCCGAACCTATTGTGATGCCGTTGCAGATCGCACATTTGGGGGCATGATAAGGGCTGTGATCGCACCACATGCGGGTTATATTTTCTCTGGCCCCACCGCCGCTCACAGCTTCAAGGCTCTAGATCTGCACCCTGATAACCGCCACACGGTTTATCTACTGGGCCCGGCCCACTACGTACATGTTTCCGGAGTCGCCTTGGGATATTATTCAGCATTTGAGACGCCACTAGGCAAGGTATGTGTGGATAAAGCAGTGGTAGAATCATTGGCAGAGCACCCCTTATTCGACATGCAAAACGACGCCCACAACCACGAGCATTGTCTGGAAGTCGAGCTACCCTTTTTGCAAGTGCGGGCCTGTCCCGATCTTTATATTGTTCCTATGCTCTCGCGTGACGCTGATCCCCTTCAGGTCGCGAAGGCGTTGCGCCCACATCTCCAACAAGATTCACATGCGCGAGTTATTATTAGTTCCGACCTCAGTCATTTTCACACATATGCTGATGCCAGCCGCACAGACAGTGATTTTCTGAATGCGGTCGTGAAGGGCGATTTCGTAGCAGTTGCTCGGGGCGAAGCATGCGGACGCGAAGCGATCTTGGCATTGATGCACCTGGCCGAAGATTTGAGTTGGCAACCACACCTGCTCGACTACCGAAATTCGGGCGATACAGGTGGAGACCGTGATAGCGTTGTCGGTTATGGCGCTGTGGCATTTACAGAAACGCCTTGATATGGAGACAAATGACACCCACACCCCGCCACCAGAACTAACACAAGAATTCATTGCTGTTCTGTTTGATGCGGCACGAGAGGCACTTACGCAAGCACTCACAGGCGATCATACGTGGCTCCCGGAACTACAAGGCTTACCCCAGCCGCTGCATGAGCCTGGCGCCAGCTTTGTTACACTTTATACGAGAGGCGAACTCCATGGCTGCATCGGCTCCGTCGAGCCTAAGCGGCCACTTGCACATGATGTCGCTCACAATGCGGTGAGTTCGGCCTTCAAAGATCCACGATTTCCACCTCTGCAAGCGGGAGAATTGCCCGAGACCGCTGTCGAACTATCTATTTTGTCTCCTCTTCGACGTATTCACTACGATGATATAGACGATCTCATCGCACAACTACTGCCGGAGATTCATGGCGTCCTTGTCGAGCAAAAATGGCAGCGAGGGTTATTACTTCCTCAGGTATGGCTAAAAATACCAGACCCAAGAGAGTTTCTATACCAGGTTGCGATAAAAGCCAACGCGAACCTTGATATTTACATGATGCCCGACACAAAAGTCTTCTCCTTTCAAGTCCATCACTATACGCAATCGCTCCTGTAACTGTCCAGGTGTCATTACCAAGTGTCGATTCTTCACCTAATGCGGAGTTTGGTCACTCGCACTTATCCCTGTTTATCTGTGCCGTTCCGTAAGGCAATTGCAGATACCGAACTGAAGCCACCACTAGTACAAAGTGACATAAGTAAGGAGGCTGTTCGTAGTAAGCGCTTTAGCGCTTTTGCGCACCTGTCACGGCGATCAATCGCCTACTACGAACCGCATAGCTACTTGCGCCGCGATGAACTAGTTTGTCCCCAAAACAATATCTAACTACTTTCTAAAGGAGCAAGTTCGTGATCAATCTATCCATCCTCGTCGAAGCCAGCGCCCAGGACTATCCGGATGATATTGCCGTTATTTTCAATGACCGAACATTAACGTATGCCGAGTTTAACGCTGCCGCCAACATGTTTGCCAATGCACTAACGAAAATGGGAATTGGCAAGGGGGACAAGGTGGCGGTGATGATCCCGAACCTGCCCTACTTCCCTATCGCCTATTTCGGTATTCTCAAGACAGGCGCCACGGTGGTTCCGTTCAACGTTCTCTTCACGGCACGCGAGGTCGCCTACCACCTGCAAGATAGTGATGCGGTTGCACTCATCGGGTTCGCCATGTTCGCCGAACCAGCTGTCGATGGATTTAATCAGATTGACACATGCAGGCATTTGGTTGTGGGGAGCGTTGATCCAAATCAACCGTTCAGCCATAACAGTGAAAACGTTTACGATTTCACTCAGTTTCTAGGATTGGGAGGATCCCCGGTATTTGATACAGTGCAGACCAGTTCCAACGATCCCGCAGTCATCCTCTACACATCCGGCACCACAGGCAGCCCCAAAGGCGCACAACTGACGCATTCCAACATGGTTATGAACGCCAAGGGCTGTGCCGATCTCCTTGACATCAAACATGGCGATATTGCTCTGGCAACCCTGCCTTTATTCCACTCGTTTGGGCAGACTGTGATCATGAACGCCTCGTTTTTGGCGGGCGCTACGATCAGCCTGCTCCCTCGCTTCACGCCGGATGCAGCGCTGGGCATTATGCAACGCGATGATGTCACGGTCTTCGCCGGCGTGCCGACGATGTATTGGGCACTCTATTCCTATCCTGGGGCAGAAGAGCAGTTTGATATTCAGAAAATCTCTGACAACCTGCATACCGCTGTGTCAGGAGGATCATCCATGCCGGTCGAGTTGATGCGTAACTTCGAAGAACGATTCACTGTTCCTATTCTCGAAGGGTATGGTTTGAGCGAGACATCACCAGTAGCCAGCTTCAACGTGCGGCGTAAACCTCGGAAGCCGGGATCGATTGGCACCCCCATCTGGGGGGTCCAAATGGCGCTGGTCGATGACAATGACAACATCATCCCTTCACCCACCGCAGCAGATGAATTCAGTGAGATTGGGGAGATCGTAATCCGCGGGCACAACGTTATGAAGGGTTATTACAAGAAGGACGAGTCAACGGCCGAGGTCATGAGCAATAACTGGTTTCACACAGGTGATCTGGCCAAGGTGGACCACGAGGGCTATTATTTTATCGTTGACCGCAAGAAAGAGCTGATCTTGCGGGGAGGATTTAATGTGTATCCCCGTGAAATTGAAGAATATCTGATGACCCACCCAAAGATCTCATTGGTAGCCGTGAAGGGCGTGCCCGACGATAAATGGGGAGAGGAAGTCAAAGCCTACGTTGTTCTAAATCAGGGTGAGAGTGCAACTGCTGATGAGATTTCGGACTATGCAAAAGAGGGACTCGCCGCCTACAAATATCCTAGATACATCGAGTTCAGATCGGAATTACCGATGACTGCTACTGGCAAAATTCTCAAGCGCGCCTTGGTAGAAGAAGACTGACCCCGGCCATTTTACTTTGTACTCCAGCAAACAAGGGTTAACTTCCTTGCCATCCCTCTGTTCAGTTGCTCAACCAGGCGTGGCCGCTCGACCAGATTTGTGCTACTTCGCTAGTATTGCAACCAGGGCCTGGCTTCGACAACGCGGTAGCGCAAATTTCGTACAAAGCTGGAGAGTTGCTCATGCCATGTCTGCCATGCTTCGCCCTCCATCACCGTTTCGACGACCTGTAGATCGCTCGCGTATAATATTATCATACGCATGGGGTGCTCGCCCCACATCGTGTGCAGGATCTCGCCCGGTTCAAAGCCAAACTCTTGCATTGCCGGAATCCATCGCTGGATCATGAATCGCCGATATTCCACTTCGCGATGTGTCAGAAAATTGTAAGTAATTAGTACTTTATATCCGTTCATTTCACACTATACTCGAGCCTGTAGATTCGCGTGCACGTCCACTCCGCATTCTACGTCTCCTGACAGGTATTCGTCAAAACTAGCGGCTTTCCACCGGCACTATGGTAAAATCAGCTACAATGTTATTTCATTTTCTTCTGGTCACTCATTCGTTCATTTGCAAGTATGTCTTCAGACCTCTTTGACGTCCGCCGCCAGGACCTGCTAGAAACTGAACAGCCTCTCGCTGCGCGCATGCGGCCACGCACCCTCGACGAATTTGTCGGGCAAGATCATATCATTGGACCTGGCCGTTTACTGCGCAGAGCTATTCAGGCAGACCAACTCTCCTCCCTCATTTTTTATGGCCCTCCTGGTACCGGTAAGACCACGCTAGCACGTATCATTGCTAATACGACCAAGGCTCACTTCATCGCCATAAACGCAGTCCTGGCCGGCGTGAAAGATATCCGCTCGGGGATTGCTACAGCGCAGGAGCGACGTGGGATGTATGGGCAGAAAACCATTCTATTCGTAGATGAAGTTCATCGTTTCAATAAAGCCCAACAGGATGCATTGCTGCCTCATGTCGAAAACGGTACCGTCATCCTCATTGGCGCCACGACCGAAAACCCCTATTTCGAAGTCAATAAGGCGCTGGTCTCTCGTTCCAGGATATTTCAACTCAAATCGTTAACTGAATCCGACCTGCGAAAAATCGCTAGGATGGCCTTGTCTGATCCCATAAGAGGCTATGCCAAACTCGAAGTTCGAATGGATGAAGAGGCATTAGATCACCTTGTAAATGTTGCCAATGGCGATGCTCGGGCGGTTCTGAATGCGCTTGAGCTGGCCATGGAAACAACACCTGCACAAGCTGATGGAACGCACAAGATCGATCTGGCGGTTGCAGAAGAGAGTATCCAACGCCGAGCAGTGCTCTACGACAAAGAGGGTGATGTCCATTTTGACACCATCAGCGCCTTCATCAAATCGTTACGCGGCTCAGATGCCGATGCCGCGCTCTATTGGTTGGCGAAAATGGTTTACGCTGGTGAAGATCCCCGCTTCATATTCCGGCGCATGCTGATTTTTGCTGCCGAAGACATTGGGCTCGCGGACCCAAATGCGATTCGAGTGGTAACAAGCTGCGCCAGGGCATTTGACTACGTGGGCTTGCCCGAAGGGAGATTTCATCTAGCTGAAGCCTCTATATATATAGCCACTGCGCCCAAGTCCAACTCGACACTGGCCTTCTTCGAGGCATTGAACATGGTTGAGCAGGAAATGGAGAGTGAGGTCCCAACCCATTTACGTGACGCCAGTCGTGATCGCGAAGGCTTTGGACATGGCGAAGGTTACCTCTACCCTCACGCATTTCGAGACCATTGGGTTGCGCAACAGTACCTGCCCGATCTTTTGCAAGGCAAGACTTTTTACAATCCCTCCAATCAGGGGTATGAGGCAGGTATTGCCGAAGGGGTTGCACGCCGTCGCGAAGCCCAACTAGCCGCAATGGTTGAAGGCGCCATTGTAGCCGTACCAGAAGTGCTCACTTTTAGTGGCACCCATGTCGATCGCCAGACAGATCGCTGGCTACAGCGTACCATCTCGAATGCCGGTGAGCGTTTGGGCAAATTGCGCGATCGCTTGATGGAATTGGCCCAATTGCAACGCCATCACCTGGTGCTGGATGTCAATGCCGGTAGTGGGCTGCTCACTTGGGAAGCGTCAAGGCGTGCGCCAGAAGGCGGGATTTATGCGCTGGCACGCAGCGAACAAGATGCCAAAGCCTTGAAGCAGATAGCGTCCGCATTGCCAGACTTGCGCCAACCGGCCATAATGCAAGGAGAACTGGATAATCTATCGCATCTTGTGAATGCTGAAACACCTGGACTTCAGTTTGATGTCATTCTTGGGCGAAACGCCCTGACTGCTTGTGCTGATAAACGCGCAGCCATTCGACAATTTGTCTCCTGTCTTGCGCCAGGAGGGCGAATAGTTCTGGCTGATGCTATACCCCGACATACGCAACGCCTGCACCAAATAGTTGATACGACTTTACTGTCTCCCGAACTAGCAGAGAATCTGATCATAGCGGAGGAAGTTATCTATCAAGATCCCCTCGATCCAATGGTCAATTGGGATGTTGAGGACCTTGATTCTCATTTTTCTGAGACGGGCCTAGTCATGACCAGAGTTGTGGAAGTGGAGGTTACAGAATTGCGAGTCACTTCATCTATTCTGGATCATTGGTTTTCTCTCAGTTCCGAAGGGCGTCCCAGTTATGGCCAACGTTTAAATCACACTCTACCGCCCGAAAATATATCAAAGCTTGAGTCCCTTTTCCGTAGCCAACTCAGCAACCGTCTCGTTCGCTGGCATTCCAGTATTGTTTACCTGACTGCTTCAATTGATGCACTCTAGATGGACGAAAACATGTGATTCCACAGTCGCCGTTGGCCCAAACGCACGACTTTTCAGATATGGACATGCCGGCTGATAAACTTCAACTAAAGTACCCCTGATTGAGTATGAACCAATGAGCAATTTGTTATATTGCTACAATTGATGTGTTGTGAAAACGGCCAGTGTTGACCACCAGTTACATGACATGCTATACTCTAAATATCCTAATGTGATCCAGGCTCCAGATCGGAACGCCTTTTCCTCTCAATTTTACATCATAGAGTTATAACTCTCGCTGTGTATGCGCCTCACTTAGAGCGCATGTTTTCGCGCGTCGTGTCAAAGTTCTGCTCAAAGGCGGCGCGCTCTCATCCCTCTCGCCATCACGATTATGCCATCAAACAAGCCACTCGCCTCTCTCAGCATGAAAGATCTGAGAGTGCTCGCACGTCAAGAAGGACTCAGCGGCTATAGTCGCCTGAATAAGGAAGAACTGGTCTTTCGCCTTGAGTCTGCGCGCTCTCGAAAACGTGATAGCTCACCAAAAACGCCAAAAGGCTACGGCTATCTTGAGATATTTCAAGATGGGAAAGGTTTTCTTCGTAGCAACAGCACACATCGTAATCGCTCTAAACAAACTGTCTACGTTTCACAGTCGCAGATCAAACGCTTCGGGCTAAGGCGTGGCGATTTGGTTACTGGCCCGGTACGTAAACCTAAATCAGGTGAGAAGTATCATAGTCTGCTTAAGGTTGAAAGTGTCAATGGAGAAGATCCTGAAGAGACACTTGATCGGCCTCATTTCGAGAACCTGACACCGATCTTCCCTGATCGCCAACTGATACTCGAAACCAAACCCCATATTCTCGCCCCTCGCCTGATCGATCTCCTCAGCCCTATTGGTCGGGGGCAGCGCGGGCTGATTGTGAGTCCACCTAAGGCAGGGAAAACAACCGTACTCAAACAAATTGCTAACGGCATCGTCGGCAACTATAGCAACTTGCATATGATGGTGGTGTTGATAGGTGAGCGACCAGAAGAAGTCACTGACATGGCTCGGTCTGTTAAGGCAGAAGTGGTTAGCTCGACCTTTGATGATCCTGCTGACCAGCATGTCAATGTTGCTGAACTTGCCGTGAATCGCGCCAAACGGCTGGCCGAAATGCACAAAGATGTGGTGATATTGCTGGATTCGATCACGCGTCTTGCCCGTGCCTACAACATGCTTATGCCATCCAGCGGCCGTACCCTGAGTGGTGGTTTGGATCCAGCTTCGCTTTATCCGGCCAAACGATTTTTCGGGGCGGCTCGCAACCTTGAAGACAGTGGCAGTGTGACCATTGTAGCCACTTGCTTGGTCGACACCGGTAGCCGCATGGACGATGTCATCTACGAAGAGTTCAAGGGCACGGGTAATATGGAATTACACTTGGACCGTAGTCTGGCCGAACGTCGCATTTTTCCTTCGCTTGATATCGAGCGCAGCAGTACTCGTCGGGAAGAGCTTCTTTTGGATAAAGAGACATTGCAACGTGTATGGACAATGCGCCGTATGGTCGATGCCATTCGCCAGAATCAGCCAGGCGCCGAACCGCTGCTGGCGATCCGAGAACGACTTAGACGCACTCGTACCAATGACGAATTCCTGGCAACACTGAGCCGTGATTCATAAGCGCTGGTGTTGGCGAATCTGAGTCAGGTATTTTTTAGGTAGATACATTTGGATCGCTACCCAACAACATGCTATAATCTCCCCCGCTACTAAAAACCCGGCCTGTTGTTACTACAGGTCGGGTGAGTTGTTGTCAGCACAAAGGCATTTACGAACCGATAGAATGCAAAACTCCTCCCCAAAAAAGCCCAATCTCTCTGCATCAGATTTAGACTCAGAAGGGTTGAGCGGCGATCTTTGGGGACCTGGTCGCCGTCTTTGGTCGCAGTTTAGTACCGACCTCATGGGCCAGGGCCCTGATAAGCAAACCCCTAGACGCCTCGTGTCCCATTTCGCCATCCTAATAGTGGCGTTGGGGATTTTGTTGATCAGCCGGGTAGATCTTCCACAGTGGGAAATTGAACGTCAACCGGTTCTCCCGGCTCCTCCCGCCAGCCCAACCCCGGTGACGCTTAGCCAATTGGTCGTATCTCGCGGCGGTTCGGTGGTCAAGTCGAGCGGGCCCTTAATCCGTTCAGCGGTACCCTTTACCACCATTCCTGATCGCCCACGCTTGGATATTGTCACCTATGTGGTGCAACCTGGCGACACGGTGTTCGGTATAGCTGATAGGTTTAGCATCAAACCTGAAACGATCATGTGGGCTAACAGGGATTTGGAATTGAACCCTGATATGTTGCGGGTCAATGACGAATTGATTATTTTACCCATCAATGGCGTCTATCATGAGGTGAAGAAAAAGGATACGCTGGTAAAGATCGCAAAAAAATATAACGTCCAACCCACTGATATCACACGCTATGTTTGGAATAACCTCGAAAACGAAGGGAAGTTACTGGAACCCGGCGCGTTTTTGATCGTTCCCGGTGGTGAAAAGCCCTTTGTCTCCCGCACCGTAAGTGTTTACAGTGGTCCTATTCCCGATAGCGCCCGAAAAGGCTCTGGCACTTTTGTCTGGCCTTCGAGCGGGGCGGTAACCGGACCATTCTGGAATGGACACCGTGCCTTAGACGTCGGTAGCTGGGTCGGCAGTCCGGTGGTCGCATCTGATTCAGGCTATGTGATCTATGCAGGATGGGATCGTACAGGCTACGGCAACCTGATCATCATTGATCACGGCAATGGCTATCGCACCTATTACGCACATTTGAACAAGATATTCGTTCGTACAGGGGAGTCGGTAGGCCAAGGCCAGCGCATCGGATCGGTCGGTAGTTCAGGCGATAGCACGGGGCCACATCTACATTTCGAGATTCGTGTGCGCAACGTCAGTCGTAATCCTTTCGGCTTTTTGCGTTAGCTATTGGCCTTGGTTCGAAATCAAAGTGGCGGCTCCTTGCGGGTACGCCACTTTTTTCTTATAACATGGTGGGTTGATGCAAGCACGCTTGCAAAGTACCGCTCTCTTCCGATGTAGGGAGTGTCTGCAATACAAATGAGGTACTTCGAGTTATGACCAAAAAAATGCCTGCTCATTTCAACTCCATTGCCGTGCATGGAGGTCTGATTCAAGCGGGCGTAACCCGAGCTGCTTCTCCGCCCCTGGAGAGAGCTGCATCCTGGGCACCTGAAACAATGGCCGAGCTTGACGATCTATTCGAGGGAACGGCTGCCGGTTTCTATTACGGACGAGATCGCTCTCCTACACCCGCTTTGCTCGAACAGACCCTGTCAGATCTGCAGGAAGGGCGATTTACCGTCGCCTACGCTACGGGCATGGCTGCGATTGCCGGAGTTCTCTCTATTGCCGGCCAGGGAAAACGCGTGCTCGCCACCCCAGAACTGTATGGAAAAACTTACCACTTAATCCAAACCTGGCTGCCAAAGTCTGGTGCTGAGATACGTTTTGTTTCTGGACAAAATCAACAAGCCATTTCCCATCATCTGAAGACCTGGCAGCCCGATCTGATGGTCGTAGAAACTCTCTCCAATCCCTTAGTTAAAGTCAGTGATATCGGCTGATTGGTAGAACAGGCGAAGGCGGCGGAATGCAAGATCATGGTCGACAATACCTTCGCCTCACCCTATTTGTCTCGCCCCAGCTCGCTGGGCGCTGATTACACGGTAGAATCACTAACAAAGTATATCAGTGGTCATGGAGATGTCATGGGGGGATCCGTGACGGTACTAGATGCGATTGAATACCGTGCACTGATTCAGCAGCGTAGCGCTTTTGGGGCAACACTCGATCCACAGGCTGCGTGGCTAACCCTCCGCGACCTACGCACCCTAGGTCTGCGTATGGAACGGCAATGCGCCAATGCCGCGGCCCTGGCCTCTTATCTCGCTGCTCATACGGCCGTACAACAGGTTCATTACCCTGGTCTCGAGAGCGATCTCGGCCATGCCACAGCGCAGGAGCTGTTTGCCAAGCGTGGGTATGGTGGTATGCTGGCCTTTGAACTCACAGAAACAAGCCGGCAGCGTGTGTGGCAGGTGATGGATAAGCTGCAAATGGCCTTGCGTGCCCCTACCTTAGGCGATATCACCACCATGGTAAGTTATCCCGTCCAGGCTTCACACCGGGCGCTGAGTGCGGAACAGAGAGAGGCTGTGGGCATCAGTGCTGGCCTGATACGAGTTTCGGTCGGCATCGAAGCCATAGAGGACATCATCGCCGATTTCGAACAGGCGTTGCAGTAGTTGGGCGTTCATGAACCCCAGACACTGGTCGTGCCCGGGGTTCATGTCAACATGATAGTTTTGTAGCGAGTGCTTTAGCGCTCCTAGGGCTTAGTTGCGATCATTTGCCTGCCGCCAACTACGATGCCATTTTTCGGCTCTTTGGGACTTCGCGTGACGATCACGAATTTCCGTTGATGATTCCCCCACACCTAGTGGCTGGTTGTGTCAAGCGCCTAGATATAGTGTGGGAAAAATCCGTACCACGCGAA
>PIVW01000391.1 GCA_003353825.1 Chloroflexota bacterium | reverse complement strand
GACTAATTGGATAGGTAGCGCCTTGTCGCATAAGGCGTTCATACAATTTAAGCAGAAGGATTATGAAAAAGCAGAGGCTACTTTCTTAAACGCCATTGACGTTAACCTAACAAGCAGAAATTATGGCATTGCGGCTTCAACTCAGAATGGCCTGGCCGAACTCTATTTAGTTACTCAACACCCTGACAAGGCACTGGATTATGCCTTCATGTTCAAGATTTGGGGTATCTCTTTGTGACCACCAAACCCCGAGTTGTGATATTTGATATTGACGGAACCCTGACCCTGACCGATTTTGAGGCGGTCGGCGATTACCCCTGCCCCATGAATAAGCCCGGTAATAGGTCCGTGCTCGCGCACCTGCTTAACGACTTCGCTTACCTCGCTTTGGTCGCGTATGTCCACGGAGTGGTACACTGCCTTGCATCCCGCAGATTCGATGCCTTGAGACTGGCATTGGCCAGGTTGGCATGGCTGAGATCGACGTGGCTGAGGTCAGCATGTCTCAGATCCTCTCCTTCGAGGTCGATTCCTACAAGCCACAGGGGTTTGGGGCGGTTCAAAAGATCGTAAATGTGCCAGCGTGTGTGCTCCATGTGTCACTCCTTACGCGACTGAAATAGTGTATGTGGAGCACCATCCTAACAGACTATGCCAATGAAGCCAACAGGCCCGCTTACGGGGCCATTCAAGATATCCGTTTGGGATCTCGAGCTAAGGATTTTCGACGAATTTGATGGCTATCAAAAACTGGACTTTGGCCATTTTCCAAAATCGATTTTTAATCAGATCACGACTACTACATATAGTACTTCATAAAAGATAACTACTATATACGGACTGCTGTTATGTAAACCTAGCGGGTTTTTGGTGCTTTACTTGACAATAATGACAAAATGGCTAAAGTCGAGAAAAAGACAATGGAATTGTCTGGCTCAAAGCACAAAGCGCCCTCAGGCGCTGTGGTCAGCCAGACCACCGATTGAAATCGAGGGCTGAAATATCAACACAAACTAGAAATGCGCGTCATGATCGGCTAATTGGGTATGCTCGTGATAATGGCCTTGCTCATGCATACGATTGTGCAGACTGCGATGTGCTGATACCAAAACCTGGCGCATACGCTTATAGACGACATCCTGCGCCCGGGTGCCGACGGTGTCGATATAAGCCAATGAACCTTCGATCTGCTCCAAGATAGTGACGGCATCGGCAGCAGCCAACATGGGAGAACCTTCGACATCGATCATGATGGCTGAGGAGTGAGCGCCGATGATCTCTGCTTTATCTGGATAATGACCCCGCACCAATAGTGCCATCCAAGAACTTCTATCTACGCTGACCTTCCAATGCCCTGTCTTCTGATTTGACTCAACGGCCACACTCTCCCGAATTTCTCCATTGACGATCAATTCAACCCGCGATATCGGTAGAGTCACGCTGGCAACCTCCCATACGACATCGACTGTTCCTCCACTGGCAGACATGGCGAATCGACTGCCCATAGCTTGTCCATCCACACTGAACTCCAGCAGTGGTCCATAAGTCACAAAGGTCTCGACACGGCGAACAGCGTTCATCCAGGCATCGTGCGTGAAGGGAGCGTTGGGATCTGTATGCGCGTAGGTGCGAATCGTACCTACCGCCATGCTTGCCGACATCTTGTCGGTTCCGCCCACAGCTGCAACCTGATACCCACAATTGAGGTATCGATACCAGTCGGAGAGCGAATAGGGGTCGATACCTTCGTAGTGATTACCCCATGACGTCATCTCGATAGCGTCGGCATCGCCACAGACCAGGGTTGCGGCATTTTCCAGACGGGGATCGGGGAAGTGCGGGATCACGACCAGCCCGCCCTGCGCCCGGCACGCTCTTGCCCACTCCGTAAGCAAGACATCAACCGCATCACCAAGGGCTGATTCATTGGCGCCCCCCGTAGTTAATGGCGTGATCATGGAGCCGTTATAGCCCAGCAACGAGATATGGCCCAGCACATGTTGTCTGTTCTCAGTGCCCACTCGCACCAGGTATTCGCCTTCACCGCCCGCTTCCTGTGAACCCCAGGTGGTGCGGCCATCGAAATCCCCGACATTAGTCATGAGTTCGCCCCATTGGCTGGCCAGCAGATTGATAACGTTGACCCCTTCAGCAGCGCCCTCCAGTAAGGCAGAGGTTGGCGACAAAAAGTGTACATGCGTATCGGCTGTTACCCAACCACGCTCACGCCAGGTCAGTACCTTGTCCAGTTCGATGACGATCTCCTCGGTCTCCGCCGCCACCTCAACGACCTGTCTCACCGGGCGCATCTCGAAGCCCTTTGTCACTTCGATGTAGAGGGTTCCAAGTGGTACATCGATAGTGGTGTCACCTGAAATGTAGGTACTGGAATGTGCGCCCAGCGTTTCGGGATCCCACCAGGCAATGTGGGCGTAATCCACACTGTAGTCCTCGAACCAGGCAGGGTTGATAATGCGATGCCGGTCGATAGGTGCGAGATATTCGCCATGTGCTCCATGAATGTGCAGCTTGGTGGCCACCCTCTTGCCACTCTCTTTAGCCACTGTGCGTATCTTCACACGTTGCCTGGCTGTGGGTGTCACCTGCAAGGGAGATGTCACTTGTTCTGATTCGACACTCGAGACCGGGATGATCTGACCGCCGACCAGGTGGAAATGAGCGTCGGGATGCGCAGTGTATTCGATCAGCACATCGTCTCCGGACTTCTGTGGCAGAGCGTTGGCGTAGGAGTCTGACCAGGATTCTTTCGGGTAGATCAAGCGGGGGGTGGCTGAGATCACCTGGCCCATATCCAACTGGATCTGTTGCAGCAATCCGCTGTCATCCAGGTCGGGATGAAGCACCACATCCTCGGGTAACCGTAGCACGGCTTTGCGGCGCGCGCGCCAGCGTAACGGTTGTTCCCCGGCATCACCGGCCGCTACAGCAGAGATGACGACATGGCCGGACACCGGTTCAAATCGGATCGAAGTAATCGCTTTCCGAGGATGTGGGTTCTGCCACGCCCACAACCAGTTTACCCATTCACTCTGGTCAGGAATCTCAACCCGTGTTTGCGTGCGCCCCCAGCCCTCGCGCAATTGCTCGTGAGAGGCCCGTAGGGGATAGGGTTTGGGCACAGCGACCGCTTCGACACAGTTCTCGCCCCAGCGCCGCTGAAAACCGCCGATCTGATGCCGGTGACGCACGGGCGTCCGCACCTCACTGCCATCCTCGTAGCCGATCACATAGTCGGCTGCGTGCTCGGCCATATGCCCTTCCCCACGCATGGGTGTAATAAAACGCGACTCGTTGTATGTGTGTGGTTGTAGATCGGAGGTATGCATAAAAACGAGCCATTGGGCGCTGGTCGGTTCAACATCAACCCGCACGGTCTCATCCGAGATCGAGATGACGCCGCCAATATCGAAAGGAAAGCCCCAAGTAACATTTTCGCCGGCGAGTGCTTTTTCACGCACAGCGGCCATTCCATCGGGCAATGCCGCATCTGCCATCTCAGGCAAGGGTTGTTCGCCCTTGAGTTGCAGCGGTCTAAACAGGGGTGATACAGGTCCATCCTCGATACGGATATTCATTGATCGATTCTCCTTATGCCAGGTTAGCTCAGTAGTATCTCATAGGGTTCTAGAAACACACGTGGAACAAGTGTGATAGTGAGGCGTCACGCCATGGTCGCTTGTAGTCGAACCAAGTACTCTGTAATCGCCTTTGCAATTTTGGCCGGTTTGAATCCAAAGGGGCCTGGGCCACCGGCATAGGCGACCTGACCATCGACATCGATCAAATATAAGCGTGTTGGCAGGGCCGCGTAGGCTTTGTTCACGGTATCATCCATGTCATCCACCAGCGTGAGAATGCCGTACTGCAGGGTTGTTTCGCAACGACCTGCCACTTCCCGGCGTTCTTCGATTGTGGTCGGATCATAGACATCGGTTGCCGCTTTCGATCTGGAAAGTTTCAAAAACAATCCCTGTATGCCACCACCCATCCACCAGCCATCAAGCGGGTGCGCCTCTCGAATGTAGATGTTGAGAAACTGCACCTGCTCATGATATTGCCGGTACAGATCGTGGAGACCGACGGTCCCCTTGACATAGGGGGGTCAGGTAAAACTGCCGAAGATAAGGGCTACAGGTTGCCGGCCACGGTAATCGGAGAGGCGAACGGGATTCTCTCCAGCGGTGTCGTACAACTCGAAATCTGGCGCCGCGTCCCCTACTTTGGGCGCCACGGCGTCATACTTTTTCTGCCAGGCCCGCATTTTTTGGCGGGTATCTAATTCACGACTCATAAGGCACATCTCTCCAGGGTCAGGTGGTGACGAGTTGCCACAATTCTACCACTATTCGACACACAGCACATGAAAACAGACCGCCCGATCTGGACGGTCTGTTTCTTCTCGAGCATGCGTAGAACGCGCCAGATCAAGACCCTGGTACTAATCCAAAATCAAACTCACCGACCCGGTTGGAGGGAAGTGACATTAGGAAGCTGTCGGTGGTGACAGCTATGACGACGTAGTAGTAATTTTGGGTGACATCACCTATCTTGCCAGAATCGTCCCAGACAATCGGCCCTGCCGGGAAAGGTCCTGGGAGCGTTTGCGCCAGATTTGCGCCGCCGGGTGTGAAATAGGGACTCGTGGAGCGATGGATTCGGTATGTATGAACGGTGATCGGCTGTCCGTATATATCTTGCTGTACATGCGGCCAGGAGAGCTCGACATCGACAGGGGTGACAGCGTCAATGTCAATAGTAAGTACAGGTGGTTTGGGTGGTCCGGGCTCACTGGTCAGTATGAAAGCCATATCCCAGGTAGACCCGTCTTTGTCTTTGATCGGCTCGCCATCTTTATATATGTCATCGACAACGGGGACGGCCGGATCAAAGATGCGTACGGCGTCGTCCATGAAAACATGCGGACGCGTCTTCCAGCCCCAGATGTTGCCCGGTTGTTCGCCTTCGTATATAGCTGAGATGCTGATCCAGTAGATATTCGGCGTACCGTCAGGATTTGGTTCCTGGTAGAACCACGATTCAGGAGGAAGCCGCAGATCGTAGCGGAAACAGGCATCGGTTGTTGCCATGAAGTCGGGATGGTAGTCACATCCGACAAATTGTTCGTTAGCTTCATTACGTTTAATAACATGCTGCCAGACGACCACGCCGGGATGGCTGAAAGAGTCGGCGCTGGCGGGTACATCGGTCCAAATGGCGATGTGGAAGGAATCGGGCGCTGGTTGCGGCGGCGCCTCTTCTTGCCACTCCGCATAGGATCCCCACCAGTGGATGTCGGTAATGGGCCTGTCATCTTCACAGGGCCAATCGTCGGCAACTATGGGCGCGATACCCAGCTCATAGACCGAGGGTTCATCCCAACCCCAATAGCAGAGCGGATAGGGCGAGTTCTCGTTCAGGGCCGGTGCCTGCTCCCATTTGATTGCCTCCACGTAGGTCCTGTAATCTTCTACCTCACCATCAAGCGCCAGTCCGTCCGCTGGTAAACCACCCGCCCGGCTGAGGCGGAAGCGAGCATAGGTATGGCCGGCATTGGCGCCCACCGGTACCGGGAAGCAG
>PIVW01000984.1 GCA_003353825.1 Chloroflexota bacterium | reverse complement strand
CTATGCGGCGATTTGGGCCAATGATCAGGCGGAATACATCAACCCCTTCTTCCCTTTTCTGGGTAATAAAACGGGTAACGAATCGGCCATCAACAGTTTTCGTCATTTTGCTCGCTTCATGAATGATGAAGGCCACGCATTGCCGTCATCGATTATTGCCGAAGGCGATGATATTTGGAATGGCGCGGGGGATAGGGGGGATTGTGCCATGATTGCCTACGGTGCCAGTCGCTTTGCCTTAGCCTATGGCGATAAAGAGCAAGCGCGTGCTTTGTTACCCCTCATTGATTGGTGTATTGATTTCAGCTATGCCCAACAAACGGCCCATGGTGTCATAGCCTCTGACAGTGATGAACTGGAAGGGCGTTTCCCTGCGGGTGATGTGAACCTGAGCACCAATATGCTTACCTATGGGGCGCTTATCTCCTCGGCGCATCTTAACCGTGAGCTTGGCCGAGCCGAAGTGGCTGCGGATTATCAACAAAAAGCGACGTTGTTAGCGAGCAATGTCGAGCGTTACTTTGGCGCAAATGTACAAGGCTATGAGACCTATCAGTACTATGAAGGTAATGACAAGCTCAGAGCCTGGATTGCCCTGCCACTGACCTTTGGTTTGTTTGAGCGTAAAGATGACACCTTAGATGCGTTACTGTCTGAGCACTTGTGGAGTCCTGAGGGGATCTACAGCGAAGCGGGCAACAAGACGTTCTGGGATCGCGCAACCTTGTATGCGTTTAGAGGTATTTTTGCCGCCCAAGAAACGGATACGGCGATGCGTTATTTTAAATACTACTCACGTAAGCGTTTGCTCGGCGAGCATGTGCCTTATGCGGTAGAGGCGTGGCCTGAAGGGAATCAACGCCACTTATCAGCGGAAAGTGCGCTGTATGCGCGTGTGGTAACTGAGGGGATCTTCGGCATTGAGCCCACCGGCTTCAACCGCTTTAAGCTGGCACCATATTTACCTACGGGTTGGGATAACATGTGTCTCAAACACATCCGCGCCTTTGAAAGTGACTTCGATGTCTGTGTGACTCGTACTGAGGGCGCTAATAGCCAAGGCTATCAGGTGGTTATCGAACAACATCAAGGAGCGCGTCAGCAGATCAACTGGGATGGTCAGGCGCCGATCAGTGTAAGCCTTTAAATTACAAACAAGGCAGGAGGCAGGGATGCGCATCGAACATATTGCGATTGTGGGTGGAGGCACCGCGGGCTGGTTGGCGGCGAACCATCTGGGTAAAGCCCTGCTGGCCCGCCGAGAGGCGGGAGATCCTGTCAGTATCACTGTGATTGAGTCGCCGGATATTCCTATCATAGGTGTGGGGGAAGGCACGGTTACCACCCTGCGTGAGTCACTGCAAGGCTTTGGCATTGATGAATCCGA
>PIVW01000983.1 GCA_003353825.1 Chloroflexota bacterium | reverse complement strand
AAGTACCATTTTACAAACTCTCCATTTTCATCGTAGATGTTTACTTTGAGGAGTTCCCCAGTTCTGTCGAACGTATTAGTCGTGATGAGCGTGTAATTCATCCAATCTTTCAAGAACATTTCTGATCTGTTCTTAGTGAAAAATAGGTCGTCTCCTATGACTTCCACACCACAAAGGGCGGGATCATAATCTACACCTTCCGGTGGCGGAAGAACCGGAGCGTACAAGACATTGGTATACAATACGTCTCCAGGAAGAACGTTTGAGACAGCATAAGATGGGAACAGGAAGGAACAGTTGCCTCGCATGACACAAGGGTCGATTGCAGGTGCTGGGAAAAGTTCCTCTACCTGACATTGCCAAGTCTGAACGTACACGTAGTGAGTGGAGTCTGTGAGACCTTCGAACCTCTCGTTGGAAAGATAGAAAGGAAGCACAACCTGCGCCCCAGTGTTCATAGGTGTCGAGTTACTCAAGGTCAGTTGAGCACCTGCACACATTTGAACCGCAAAATCATGACCGGATTGTGACAGGTATGATTGTGCCGAGTGTGTGAGTTCGAAAGTCAAAGTCCGACGAAGCACGAGAGGAACCTCTCGGATTGTGCTTGCATCAGACCCTACATAACGGACAACGATGGACCGAGCCATGGCTGCGATCCCTTCGGTGTCATAGTCAGCGGCGAGACGAACGATGTTGACCCCGAGTGGTATTTGTGGGGAGGATAAGAGCGAATCCTGAATGAAACGCTCTATCCTTGTAATCGTGTCGAGTCTCATCAGGAGCGCTCTTTCATTACGATGCTGTAGGTCTTACCGGTCTTGTTGTTGATCATGTAGATCTCGTCCTCACCCTCTTGGAGAGTCCAGTTACCAGTTGTTCCGTCGACGCTGTTGCCTGATGTGCCTTCGTTGCTGAAGTGCATATCCTGCGTGTAGACGTTTGCCCAGCGAAGAGACGTAGTACCGAGTGAAGCACCACCGTCTGTTACAGGGACCACATCGCGTCCGTCGGTTGTAGGACGGATTTCGCCAGAGTTGTTCTCCCACTGAACTGACAAAGCAGAGACGGCGGAGTCGGTGTAGGCAGTGGTAGCGATTTGCGTCGAGTTTGTACCAGCGGCAGCGGTAGGTGCTGTTGGCGTACCAGCGAGAGCAGGATCCGTGGCAAATACCAAGGAACCGGTTCCGGTCTCGTCTGTGATGGCGGCGGCCAAGTTTGCAGATGTATCGCTGATATTGTAACCAGCAAAAGTCGTCGGGTTTGTACCTGAGGTGATACGACCGTATATGTCAACGGTCAGTGAATGGTAAGTTCCAGCAGAAACGCCGGTAGTTGCCAGGTCGATGTCGTTGGAGTTGACAACGATTCGTGACGTATCAGCAGTAAC
>PIVW01000982.1 GCA_003353825.1 Chloroflexota bacterium | reverse complement strand
GGGATCCTCTCCTTCGTGCTGGGCGATGTCCATCCACACGATATCGCGGCGATACTGGATATGGAAGGGATCGCCGTACGCGCCGGGCATCACTGCGCTCAACCAATCCATGACCACTACTGTATCTCAGCCAGCAGCCGGGCCAGCTTCTACATTTATAACACGAAGGAAGAGGTCGATAGACTTGTTCCTGCGCTAAACAAAGCTAAAGCCCTGTTTGAATTTTAACCCAAGCCACGAATATTTTTCTTCAATTTCTACCAACATGAGAGAAGTACCCAACGACGTAGCCCCTTATGGACGATCTCTACCGCGAAAACATAATCGATCACTATCGCTCGCCCCGAAACAAAGGGCATATCGAAGAACCTGATATTCACTACCACGATGTCAATCCCTTCTGTGGTGACGAAATCACCATGGAGTTGAAGCTGGATGGCGACCGCATTGTGGATGTGGCCTTCGACGGTAAGGGCTGTGCCATCAGCCAGGCCTCGGCCTCGATGCTCACCGAGGAGATCATGGGCAAAACCATGGATGAGGTCAAGGCCATGGACAAGGATGACATCCTGGAGATGTTGGGCATTCCCATCGGCCCAGTACGTTTGAAATGCGCCCTGCTTTCGCTTAAGGCACTTAAGGCCGGCGCCTGGGGTCTAGAGGATTGGCCGGAGTAGGCTAATAACTACGCCTTCGTCCCTTCAACGTCATGGATTACTCTATCGAATTCAAACCTAGGGCGGTGAAAGATATCAGAAGTATCGATTACCAACAGGTGAGATGAATAGTGTTCACCTATGACGAATTTCTGCAAATCCAGGAAACGCTAGCTGACCGCGATGACCTCCAAATGTTGCGAGCGGCAAAGCGCGCAGAAAGAGAGGAGCCGACCGTCGGCCTCGAAGTACTGAAAGAAGAGTATGACATTAACCGTTAGCCACCCTTTATTGAGCTTAATTCATGCTTGGTCTCATCAAAATAGCATCGCTTAAAGAAGAACCAACCAGCACTCGCACGGTGGTCTAGATTATGGCTTCACCTTTAGATGGAGTTGACACCCATGTCTGAGAAACAAAATGAAAGCTCGGAACCGATCCCCGGTATTCAGGAGATCCCGGCCGCCAGTAGTAGCCCCAGTTCTGAGGAAATCCGTGAAACGTTGAAAGCAGTCAAAGATCCAGAATTGATGCTCGACATCGTCAATTTGGGTTTGGTTTATGAAGTCAAGCTCAACCCGGACCGCACTGTAGATGTCGATATGACCCTGACAAGTCCGGGCTGTCCTGTGGGACCTCAAATCCTCGGCGATGTCCAGCGTGTGATTACACAGCAGTATCCTGAGATCGAGGATGTGAATGTGAATCCGGTCTGGGTACCGTTCTGGAAGCCAG
>PIVW01000390.1 GCA_003353825.1 Chloroflexota bacterium | reverse complement strand
CGGCACAGTTACTAACGAACGGCAATTGATGTCGCCCTACTGCATATGGGCGTCAATAACTGGTACCTACAATATATAGTACCTGATGGTCTAGAGAAATGTGCCATTGTCAAATTAAGCATGATCGTATTGTAGCAAAACAACGAGTTCAAAGTAAGGTCATACGTTACAATAAATATACCTCAAATCGGAATTGAAAATCGGCTCACGGATTTGTACAGATTGTCACGGATAAATGCGTTACGTCGTAACCCCAGTTTTCAATCAACCCATAATAATCCGTTTGCGTGTTGCGTGTTCCATTTTGCCTTCATGAGAGCGAGCATTGAATTTGATGAACCCTTTTCCTAGAGCAAGGAACGCAAGCGCGCTCGAAATGAAGGGCCGGTTCAACAGTTCCACCACGCACCACGCAACACGCACCACGTTCAAAAGAAACATTGCATGAACACACACACGATCGGCATCGATCTCGGTGCCACCAAAATCGAACTGGGTTTGGTAAATCCCGACAATCAGATCGTCGCCCGGCGCAGGATTCCCACCCAGGCCGAAGCCGGTCCTGATGCCGTAGTGGCTCGAATCGGTGAGCAAGTCGAGGCATTGCAAGCTGCATTGCCGGAGGATAGCCGGATCGCCGCCCTTTGCATCTGTTGTCCCGGCCCCCTTGATCACGAGCGTGGTGTCCTGATGGATCCACCCAACATCCCCGGCCTGCATCATGCCCCCATCCGCCAATTGCTGTGCGACGCACTCGGCATACCCGTGGCGCTGGAGCACGACGCCAGAGCTGCAGCGTTGGGTGAATTCTATTATGGTATCGGGCAAGACGCCGATAGTATGGTCTTTGTCGTTGTTGGTACTGGTGTGGGGGCGGCTATCATCATGGATGGGGTGATCCTGCGCGGAGAACACAACTTTGGCGGTGAGGTCGGACATATCACCCTCGATCGTTATGGCGAACGCTGCCATTGTGGATCACAGGGTTGTGCCGAACTTTTTATGAGTGGCCCTGCCTTGGCCAGGCGTTATCAGGCAGCACTGGAAAAGCAAGGTTCGGTGGCGCCAAAGGTGGCTGAAACGGTCAACGGCGAGAGGGTATCTCAACTGGCTGCTGAGGGCGATCCCTTGGCTGCTCAGGTCATGGATGAGGCCGGCGAGGCATTGGGTGTGCTGGTTGCCACCATGGCAATGACTCTCAATATCGATCTTTATGTGATCGGAGGTAGTGTGGTTAAGTCGGGGGACTTGCTGCTGGCGCCAGCGAGGCGCACGGCGCCGGCCTATAGTTTCGCTTCGGTGGGAAAGACCGTGCGCATTGTGGCGGCAGCACTGGATACGGATGGACCCATTCTGGGTTGTGCTTGGTTAGCGCGCCAGTTGCCGGTTAGTGGATAACGTGGTTATGAATTCGGATCTCATCAAAGATCACGCAGCTTGTACAGATTCGATGGACACTTCGTTTGGGAAGCTACGGAGTGATCATGCGCAGCGTGTGAATGGCTTGGAGGTGGATACCAAACGGACTCCGTTATCTGCTGATGAACGTGTACGGCTTGAGGCGGTTGCAGGCGTTATGTTTGATATCCAACGTTTATCGGTACATGATGGTCCCGGCATTCGCACCAATGTGTTTCTGAAAGGTTGTCCGTTGCGTTGCCAGTGGTGCGCGAATCCTGAGTCGCAGAACCTGGAACCAGACTACGCGCTTTGCGCTCAGAACTGTATGACTTGCGGGCAGTTCGCCGACGCCTGTCCTGACTGCTGGGACCAACAGAATGGCCGGGAAAACAACGGTACGGTTGAGATAGATTTCGGCGCTCGGGTGGTAATCTGCCCTACTGGGGCTATGCACAGGATCGGCGAGCGTCGCACAGCCGGCCATGTGTTGCGAGAAGTGCGGCGCGATGTGCCTTTTTATGGTGATGGCGGAGGGATGACACTTACCGGTGGTGAGGCTACCCTGCAACCTGACATGGCGGAAGCCCTGTTGCGCCTGGCTAAAGCTGAGGGCATCCACAGCGCTATCGAAACCTGTGGCCACACTCAGTGGCCGGTCTTCCAGCGGCTATTGCCTTATCTCGACCTGATTTTGTACGATCTCAAACATGTGGATCAGGCCAAACACCAGGCATACACCGGACTGGACAACGACTTGATTCTGGCAAATCTACAGTGTCTGACTGCTGCCAATGCACCTCTTATCATCCGCATACCCCTTATCCCCGGCTTCAATGCCGACTCGGAGAGTTTCGAGGCGATGGCAGCCTACATCACACAGCTTGGCGGAAACGCACAGCGTGTTGATCTTTTGCCTTATCACACGCTGGGGAAAGCGAAGTACCGGGCGCTGGGGAGAACATATGCCTGGGAAAAGCACAAACAACTGACAGAAGAAGAAATCGAATCCTATGCAGGTATACTGATCACACATGGACTACAGGTCCGCATTGGCGGCTAGGGTCAAACTATGCACAAAACGCTAACGAAAACAGATACCCAACTGAACCCCCTGGATGGATTCCCACCCGACCAGAGGCAAACCACCAAACCGAGCGAAGGCGTTGCTCGCATGAAACAGCGGCTCCTGGGCAACGAACGCGAGGTAGATGTAGAACGCGCTCGTTTCACGACCGAGAGTTACCGCCAAACTGAAGGGGAGCGTATGCCCATCCGCCGGGCGAAAATGCTTCTCCATCTGGTACGGCGTATGAGCATCGATATCGGAGGCGATGAGATCATTGTTGGCAACCGTTCTTTGCTCCCTCGCATGGGTGTGATCGCACCGGAGGGGGCTGTGGATTGGATAGACAATGAATTGGATATCCTGCCCACACGGCCCCAAGATCGCTTCAACATCACGCCCGAGCAAATCCAGGAATTGCGCGAGGATATCTTCCCTTACTGGCGTGGCAAGACCCTGGAGGATACCGTGGCCGCTCGCGTTCCGGAGGATGTGGCCATCGCTGTACGTGGCAAAGCGTTTTCACTCAACCAGACCGAACATGCCCAGGGCCATATCCTCCCCGATGTGGAATCATGGCTGCAACTCGGGTTGGCCGGTTTACGTGAGGAGGTGCAACGTGCGCGTCTCCATCCATCTGCGCAGACCGAGGATCAGCAGATCTTTTACGATGCCTCCTTGATCGTGCTGCAAGCGGCTGAGGAGTTCATGTTGCGCTATGCTCAACTGGCGTCATATCAGATCCAGTCGTGTAAAGATGATGCGCGTAGTGCCGAGTTGCAACATATCTCGGACGTGTGCGAATGGTTGTCTGACCATCCCGCCCGTGATTTTCACGACGCTCTGCAATCGCTTTGGTTCCTGTTTGTACTATTGCAGATCGAATCAAATGCCAGCAGTTTTTCACCGGGACGATTCGACCAATACATGTTGCCTTATCTCGAACGCGATCTTGGCTCCGGCCGTTTAGGGCTTGATCTGGCCCAGGAGCTTCTGGAGCATCTCTGGTTAAAATTCAACGAGATCGTGCTTTTACGCAGCAGCAAAAGTGCCCGATATTTCGCGGGCTTTCCTATTGGGTTCAATCTAGTGGTGGGTGGCCAATTGGCTGACGGCAACGATGCCACCAATCTGCTCAGCTACATGTGTTTGCGAGCACAAGCGCACCTGGGATTAACACAACCCAACCTCTCGATCCGCATACACGAAGACAGCCCGCAAGATTTCTTGGAAGCGGTGGCTTTTGTAATTGGTAAGGGCAGTGGTATGCCGCAGGTGTTCAACGATGAGGTGATTATCCCAGGGCAGATCAATCGAGGCATCGAGCCTGACGACGCCATGAACTATGCAGTGGTGGGTTGTGTGGAATTATCGACACCGGGCAAGGCTCTGGGCTGGAGCGATGCCTCCATGTTCAACCTCACACGGGTGCTGGAACTTACCCTGTTCGGGGGCAAAGATCCTGGGTCGGGTGAGCAGATTGGTTTGGCGACACCACCTCTGGACGAGATGGCGACCTTCGCCGAACTCGAACAAGCCTATGATAAGCAGTTGGCTCATTTCGTACGACTGATGGTAGAAGGCTGCAATGTCGTGGATGGCATCCATGCCGAGATCTATCCGTCGCCCTTCCTCTCGCTGGTGATTTCCGATTGTATTGAGCGAGGGTTGGATGTGACGGCAGGTGGGGCGCACTATAACTTCTCGGGTGTGCAGGGCGTACAGATCGCCAATGTAGCCGATAGCTTTGTAGCGATCCACCAGGCCGTTTTCGATGGTCAGTGGCTGTCGGCTGATGCCCTGCTACAAGCGTTAAAGGAAGATTGGAGCGAGCAAGAGGTGTTACGGCAACGTCTGATCAATCGTGTCCCCAAGTTCGGCAACGATGACGACGCAGTTGACCGGTACGCAGAAACGTGGGGGGATCGCTATTGTGAGCTGGTTGAGCAGTACCCGACCCTTCGTGGCGGCCTCTACCAACCCGGTTTCTACACCGTCTCTGCGCATGTGCCCATGGGCGCCAATGTGGGTGCGACACCCGACGGCAGGCACGCGGGCACGCCCCTGGCCGATGGCGGCCTCTCTCCCACAGCCGGCCGGGACCGGCGCGGGGCCACGGCAGTGCTCAGTTCGGTGGGCAAGATCGATCTGAAGCTCGCTTCCAACGGCACCTTGCTAAATATGAAATTCTTACCCTCCTTTTTTGAGGGCGCCGAGGCTTTGCGAAAGTTCGTGCTCCTGTTGCGCGGTTTCTGTCGTCTGCACATACCGCATGTCCAGTTCAACGTGGTTTCCGCGCATACTTTGCGCGAAGCCCAGGCCAATCCCGATGCCTTTCGTTCACTGGTGGTGCGCGTGGCCGGCTACAGTGCCTATTTCAATGAATTAGATAAAGAATTGCAAGATGAGATCATCCGTCGCACTGAATTCTCAGATGTCTAGCACAAAGCGGCATAAGTAGACAGTTTGTAGTAAGCGCTTTAGCGCTTTTGTAGACCTGACACGGCGATGAATCGCCTACTACGAACCGCACAGCTACTTGCGCCACGATAAACTAGCAGATTGGCAATGAAAATTCGCTCACGGATAAACACAGATTCTCCCCGGTGAGAGATGCTATGCCTGACAACTACTTACGCCATGTCGTACTTTTTTCATTTAACGATGACGCCTCCGAAGCGGAAATCCACGCCGTTGAGCAGGCGTTCTCGGCATTGCCTGCTCAGATTCCTGGGATAGCAGGTTTCGAGTGGGGAACGAATGTCAGTGTCGAAAACCTGGCACAAGGTTTCACGCATTGCTTCCTCGTGAGCTTCCGCACAACCGAAGCGCGCGACAGCTACCTGCCTCATCCGGCGCACCAGGCGTTTGTGGCGAAGTTACAACCGATTCTGGATAGGGTGCTCGTGATCGATTATTGGCGTACCCTGTAAAAACCTCACCAGGCGCCAGTTGCCGCAAGAAAACGTGCTGATCTAACCTCGTTGCCGATACAATCACGCTTCATTTCCGCAAGCGAGGAAGACGGCATGACACCGCAAAACCAGGCCGGCTCCGGCACAATCGTATCAGCCTGCACAAACCGCCCTCGCCGATAATCATACCAGCGCGACATGTAGTCGTACAGTTTGATCTCGCTTTCCTGGCGCTGGCCTGTATAGCGATAATCGGTCTG
>PIVW01000389.1 GCA_003353825.1 Chloroflexota bacterium | reverse complement strand
TAAGGTGGATACGCTCGCCACCACCTCAGGCTTATACAATTTCGACGTTGAACCCGCTCCAGGTGCAAGCACAGGTGAAGATTTTACCCTCATTGTCTCCCTGGCAGCTATTAAGCTGAGCCGTGCAGGTTGGATAGCGCAGCCGGTTTATTTACCGGTGTACTACCACTAACAGACCACCGTGGGCATAATCACCACTGTTGAACGAGCCTGAGAGTCTCCTGAGATGGTCTGCCTCTGCGTTTCGGCGGAGACCATAGCGGGGGAAGCACCTTAAAAATGGAAGATATCGGTAGGCGACCATTGTCGGTCAGTCAAGCCCGCAGCCATGGCAGGCGTTGGCGAAAGGTAGCACGGCGCACTGAATCTGGTTGTGAAGAATGGTAAGTACGATTCTTTGGCACAAGAGCGCGTTTTTAGCGCGTTTTTCTTCCTTGAGTCGGGGCATGATGGTGTCAAGAGACATCACCCATCCTCAACGAACGGACACTTCGAATGGAATCTCCACAGATCATGTTGCTCCCTACCTCCTTGTCTTTACCCAAACATCCTGCCGGCACTCCGCTCCAGCCGGCACAGCTTCAGGCACCGACCGCTGGGCATATCCGCGATCGCCCGGAGATAAGCCACCATCTGAGTGAGATGGAAGGGATGGCAGAGCAGGGTGGATTGTGGTTGCTAAAGCTCTCCGTCGAAGATCAAGTAATTAATCTGGCTATTACCATGAGCCCGGAATACCGGCAAAGCGGAAAGAGCGCGCATGCGCTCAATGGCGGCCATGCATTTCCGACACACATGAGGACGCAGGAGATGGAACAGTCTGAATGCAGTCTGACACCGCAACAGATTATCGGCCATGTCGAGCAGGCCCTTAAGGACTATCACCTCCTACCTCGGCTCTCAAAGAATGAACTGGTCAAGGTTCTTGACCTGCTGGCGTTTCAACAGCCGGGGGATAATGAGCCTATGCGAAAAGGTTTGGCGTTGCGCCGAGTACTGGATCAGGGTATCGACGCCATCGTAGGGCCTGATGTACGAGGCTGGCAGGGCACGGGAAAATGGCGCTTGGAGAACTATCTGCATCTACGCTACCGTGAGAAACGACAGCATAGAGATATCGCCATCCAGATGGGTTACACCGAGCGGCATCTACAGCGATTGAAGCAGGAGCTTTTGCTGGAGATGAGTGAGATGGTGCTGGCGCTAGCCCAAACTGCTTATTTTTAACTTATGCTCCCCAAACATTACTCGAATTGCAGGTCAATGGCTTCACTTAAACAGTGCTGAACTGCTTGCCAGTCCCGTACAGACAAATGTCCAACCACCGAAACTGACGCCTCCGGCATTGTCATCAAATAAGCTCGAAACGCTGATGGCTTTCTTAAGTTCGCCTGTCTCCAATCGGCCAGAATGTGATCACTTGGATGGCCGGCGCCGGCAATTTGACTGGTTACCAGGTCCAAAATAACGTCCGGTCGAGTACGATGATAGGATGTCGAAGATACGACAACGGCGGGACGACGTTTGGTTCTCTGAGCGCCAGGAAAAGTCACAATTACAACATCTCCAGACTCAGCCAATATCTTCCTCTGCCCACACCGATTCTAAAGCATGGTTCATACTCGCCAGTGTCACATCTCGGATATCCTCGTCTGTCCAGACATCACCTTCATCAATGATTTCAGGATCGCGATAGTGCCTCCCTAAAAAACGGACATAATCATGAACGCTTGCCAATTTCTCAGGTGGCAGGACCAGCAAGATCTTTACTATTCGCTCAATCTCAGTTTCGACCGGTTTGTGACGCATATTGGCTAACCTAAAAATATCTCAATAGTGAAGATGGAGACATTCGGCTCTTTAGCTTCTGGAACAGTATAACATCCATCCAAGCCTCGAACAAGGAGCATTTTTATGGCATCAAATCACACCAAATCGAATAATCTTTTCAACATACTTCGTCATTGAACGGTTCCCCATCCATCACTGAATAAATATCTTCTGCAGGATCAGAGAGAAATGTAAATGCCGGATTCTGAGATGCTGCCCGCAACCATGAAATCTCGTCAATTTCATCATCAAGCGTTGATAAAACGATGACTCTTACGCGCTTAGGACCAGAAAACGGTAGAGTACCATCGAGCTTAAGTTGGCTATGCTCATCAACCGTTCCTGTCATTTCGACTGCTGTCATCGGGATTTCCACGTTATCACCTCAACTGTATGTTACAAATAATTGTATCCAGTCCCAAGTATAACCGATATCAATCCAAGCGTATACTGATCCGTTGCCGGAGATAGGCGAGATTGTGTTATCATATGCAGTGAGACGCGTACTTGCACATAGAACTTGAATTCCCCACAATCAGATCGGCGTTCTGGCGAGAGGCCGCCGATTTGATGATAGCGCCGGCTGGCGGCGAGACCGGCCGGTGTTATCTCCCCACACGACTGCGAGTCTAGCCGCGGACGATCTTAGCGCAATCGGCTCTGGTTTTGCCGGTGGAATTGGTCAGATATTGAGCGGAAAGATCGGATATTTGTATCGAACGGCAATTATACACCTGAAAGCTGTAACGTTCGGCAGTTGATTCGCTCTATAAGGATAAGAACCAGTCTGCCTCTATTATTCCCTGCTAATCTACCATAGGCATTCCAAACTCGCTCCCGCTCGTAGGCAAGATGTCCTGTTTGAACAGGTTTGTGGAATCAGAAATCCAATCCCACTGTTTTTAACTATCCAACATCACTAAAACTATCTGAGAAGTAAAATTGAAGTCGAAAGAGAAACAATGATCGAAAATCAATAGTCCATGAACTCTCTCTATCGGAGGTGGAGGATGCGTCGTCGAATACCTATTTTAATCAATATCTTGTTATTGCTGGTACTCACTTTCATGGCCCTGAGCGCTGATCAATCAGTGATCGCAGCCGATGATGGCAGCAATCCTCCCCCTCACTTTTCAAGTAACGCTAGAATATCGCCGCCAGTCGAAGGCGCCATACAGATGTCTGATGGACATTGGGCGATGCCAGAGGGCGGGGTTGATGACCAGGTCAGGACACAAAATATACCCTCTGAAACTGGCGGCCCTGATGAATTTGGCTATACCTGGGATGATTCTGTGCCTGTAAACTGGATCGATGCAAGTGGAGGAACTGGTACAGGTATCAGCGACAGTGTTGCCGAGTCCGCGCCCATATCGATTGGTTTTCCTTTTAAGTATTACGAGAATATCTACACACAACTAAAGGTATCTCGCTATGGCTATGTCACTTTCGATTTGGATAATGATGACGATTCTCAATCAGAGATCCCCAGACCTAGTCAGCCAAACAATGTCATCGCACCCCATTGGATCCCATCCTATGATACACCAGGGTACATTCGCTATCTGACAGGTGGGATAGCTCCAGATCGATGGTTTGTAGTGGAGTGGAATCGACTGAAGAGCGATTGTTGCGATGATGCTGATGCTGATGAATTCACATTTGAAGTGATTCTACATGAGAATGGGGATATGGTCTTTAATTATGGCGATATGATTGCCCAGGGTGGATCTTGGTGTATGGCGTCCGGCATTGAAGATAAAGATGGCATCGATGGACTCACCGTTACAGATTTCTGCAATCCAGTAGAGTCGAATCACGCGGTACTGATAAGTCGGCCGCCACCTTCAGCCCGTGTTCGAGTCTGGCCACGCCACTATGGTGCATTTGCATCATCAGGTGAAACAGTTTCTCACCATATAACAATCCACAACACCGGTGAGTTTGGCGCCGACATTTATAATGCTAAGGAAATCATTTCGTCCTGGCCTGTGGCTCTGTATCTGGCAGATGGCACCACGCCCCTCACAGACACAAATGCTAATGGGAAGATTGATACCGGTTTTGTTATGCAGGGAGACAGCGTTGAAGTAATCGCAAAGATCAGCGTTCCTACGAGTGGCGTAGGTGTTGGTGACTTCGCAGAATCGCTAGTGACCTTTAACTCGACCCGGGATGTATCCAAAGCTCAATCCGCAATACTTCAAACCACCATACCCGCCCAGTTCGCACAGGTATACCAAGATCGCAATGACGGCGCCGTGAGTCTTTATGCTGTCGGCCCTTCCCAGCAGAGGCGGAAGCAAATAACGGACAACGACTACGGTGGATCGAATATGGCCGTTGCCGAAACGCCAGACCACAATTTCGTTCATAGCTGGACGAAATCACGCTGGTTGGACAATGATGTGTGGGTAAGCGAAATTGAATATACGATTGTCGATCCACGGGGGGAAAAACTGATGCCAATTCGACGCCTGGCTGACTATGGCAATGCCAAAAACCAAACTTCTGCAGGCCCTCCGGCGGTTGCCGTGGCGCCGAACGGCACTATTGGAATCTTTTGGTATCAGTCGGTCGCCAAGGTGACCAACAACACGTGGCGCTATCAGTACAATCTCTTCTTCGCTGTGCTGGATGCGGATGGCGAAGTGCTGGAGCCTGCAACGCAAGTTACAAACAATAGCAAGTGGTTCGACTGGGACGCTCCAACTTACAATGTACCACGTTTTTTTTACGCTCGGATCGTCGCAACCGATGACAGTCGATTTATCCTGGCCTGGCTCAAGGAACATCTCGAGCCCCCCACAGGTAGCTGTACGTACTGCTATGAACGAAACATCTACTATGCTGTCCGTAACTCGGATGGTTCGATTGTCAAAGGCAATACGAGATTTACTGATGATGATCCCGGATGGGAAGATGATTATAGCCAGCCCAGCCTCGCCAATGCCTCAGATAATCGATTCTTGCTGAGTTTTTCTCGAAGAGGGGATACGCTTCCCGACATCTATTACGCAGTTTTGAGTAGTAGCGGCAATACCATAAAGGGAATGACCAAGCTGTCAAGCGATGAACGCTACCGCTACAGGCCAGATGCAGTAAAGCTATCAAACGGCAAAACGCTTATTGCCTGGGATACCTATAACACTGTCGAATATGCTGTCCTGGATTGGGGCTACAAGCTCGATTCCGGCCCATTCACCCTGCACCATTCAGCTGCCTTGCTTGGGAACGGCTACGTTTCGGTGGCGCGGGATGGCGCCATGCATGGTGTCCTCACCTGGATGGACGCTGAATGGACATATCGCCGCAATCTTTACTATGCGCTCGTCAACGCAGAAGGCCAGTTAGTTACAGAGCCGGTTATCTTTCTCACAGCCCAAAGCCCCTTCAGGATCGAAACCAGTTTCGAGGGCTACGGCAACACCTCACACAGCGCACCACCTCCAACGCCCACTCCCACTCCCACGGCGACACATACACCCACGCATACACCCACTCCCACGGCAACACCTACACCCACCCCTACTCTGACACCCACCCCTACACCGACGGACACACCTACACCGACCCCAACAAGCACACCTTTGGTTCCCTGGGCGATATGGTCGGAGGATACCCCGCTTATGATTTTGCCTGAGGGCGGAGAAGCCTCATTCCTCTATGGTAGCCTTGAATCATCGACAGTTATGACAGGCGCAATCGAAGGGATGGCACAATTTGATGAAGGCGTGACGACTAAGGTGGATACGCTCGCCACCACCTCAGGTTTGTACACTTTCGACGTTGAACCCGCTCCAGGTGCAAGCACAGGT
>PIVW01000981.1 GCA_003353825.1 Chloroflexota bacterium | reverse complement strand
TGTTACACTTCGTACAATGATATGTGATAACATTCTGAATCATAATGGTACTCCGCTCGATTGCTTTTAACGCAGAATATCAATTGGAACATTTTCAGTCAATATGTAACCACTACCCCCCCACTGTCCGCAGCGAATGCAGGATATCTCCTATCACTTTATGGCTCTTATGCGCTGCCATGGCGGAAGCAAAGACAGAGTCATCGACAGGGGTGGGCATTTCACCTGCATGTTGGGCGGGCCGCAACAGGTAGAATTCGAGTTCTGCGCCTATTTCGACTGCGAGACTATGTTCGGCTAACTGCTGCTGTATCCGCAACAAGAAGTGTCGGGGACAATGCATCCAGGCCGATCCCCCTTCGAACATGTTGGCCGACACTGTGGCGATCTGTTCGGAGCTGGCTGATGGGGCGAACGTATCCCAGGCCGGTAGCAGGCGAACATCTTCAACTGGCGCCAAACCTGCGAGTGGGGCGGGTTCATCACGAGTGCCAGGGACCGCTTGCATGGCAGCCGTGATCGAAACGCTATCTTCCAAAGGGTCAAGAATAGAGTGGGGATTATCTTCCCGGCTGAGACGATCAAGGTAGGAAGGCAGGTAGATCGATTTGGCGCGAATGATGTTGCTATTATCACACCAGAGCACACGCAGAAGTTCGATATTGCCTTCTCCGAGTTGTGTTGCTGCCAATTCTCTGTTCATCAAGTATCCTCACTATCTGTCGTTAATGAATTGCAGTTCTCGCAAATGGTGGGCATTGCACAAACCATGCTCACAGTCTCTTTTAAGGTGAAGGAGGAGCGCCAATGATCATGGACTGCCCGCCCCCTAAACTGCGGCAAGATAAGGAGTACAATGCAGAAGAAAAAACAGAACGGTTTCGCTTGCGCAAAATCATGTATTTCAAAATCATTTTGACGTATAGGCACGCAGTCGTCAACCTGAACTGTTCGGGTCATGTACCAGTACCCTTTAATTCTACGGGAGCCAGAGTGTATCTTCTCAATATTCCGGGGCACTCGCCGAACCACTATACCAATAGATTCGGTGTCTGGCAGGGGAAATATGTTGAAGCGCATTGGGCAATGCACCCGCTTGAGCGGGTTTCTTGTGACAGCCTATGAATTCATTGGCACTGCTCGCAACTGCATCCTGAGTGGGGAAGCGTGCGGAAGAGTATGATAACATACGAACTATTGTTGATATAAGTAAATAGTAAGGTGTGGATATATTTGGGGGTGATAAGTTACAGAAAGCTTTATGAAAATGCGATATACTGGCTCCCAATCAAGTGACCGCCACTTTAGGGCCACTGCACATTATCGCTATCACCAAACATTGTCGTTTACGGTGTAACGAGTAGGCAATAGGACTAGAAAGATGATCTTGTCACGATTTG
>PIVW01000388.1 GCA_003353825.1 Chloroflexota bacterium | reverse complement strand
TAATAATGATTCGTAGGATGATGTTCATAGCTCAGAATAGACCGGGATGAATAATTGTTTTCACTGCGAAGTATAGACCAGCCTTTTTTCCATGGCAATCAATCGGATCATAGCGCTCAGTTATGGTAGGATGACGCGACCATGTCCAACAGTGCAAAAAAAATACCCTATGTCGTCGTATCCAGCAAACTGAAAAACTCACTTGACCGGGGTCATCCCTGGATATATCGGGATGCTGTTGAACGCGCTTCCTGCAACCTAACCAGCGGCACATGGGTGCGAGTACAATGTGCCAACCTGCAATTCTTTGGCCTGTGGGATAATGAAAGCCCAATCGCTGTCCGCATTTTTAGTAGCAAACACAAGCCAAACAAAGTCTGGGTGAAGGATAAAGTGCGGCAAGCGTGGGATTTGCGGACACCGTTACGCGCACCTGCCGCCCAAATCAGTGCCTATCGTTGGCTTTATGGTGAAGCTGACGGCTTGCCGGGGATCACCGTAGATCTTTATGGGGATGTGGTGTGTGATAAACGGTGGGCGGTATTACGCACATACGCAGAGGGTTTGGAGAGAATAAAGCCCTGGATACTGGGGGCCCTACACGAAGTGACAACGCTGGAAGGGATTTTGGGGCGAGATAACGAGGATGGCGGAGCAACAAAACTGCTGGATGGGCGTTTGCCTGACCCTCAACTACTGATCGAAGAACATGGCCTGAAGTTTGAAGTTGATTTGATTCACGGTCAGAAAACTGGTTTCTTTTTAGACCAGCGCCAAAATCGTCGCACCTTTGAAAGGTGGAGCAAGGGAAAGCGGGTATTGAATCTCTTTAGCTACACGGGCGGGTTCAGTCTGTATGCGGCTCGTGGCGGGGCGACGCGAGTCACTTCTGTTGATAGCGCCCGTGCGGCGATGGCAACAGCTGAGCGCAACTTCCCGATCAATGGTTTTGATCCCGCACGTCATCAATTCATCGTAGTCGATGTCTTTGCGTTGCTAGAAAATTACCATGCAGAAGGCAGACGTTTCGATATGATTGTCGTGGACCCGCCCAGTTTTGCCCGCTCGAAATCTCAACTATCTTCAGCCCTACATGCCTATCGAAAGCTAAATACCCTCGCCCTAAGGTGTCTGGCGCCTGATGGTTTGCTGGCGAGCAGCAGTTGTACCAGTCAAGTTAGCCCAGATGCCTTTCGAGCCATGTTGTCCGAAGCAGCCTCATTTGCCAAACGGCGCCTTCTCATCCTCCATGACGCCGGCCAGGCCCTGGACCATCCTGTACCCGCCCATTTTCCTGAAGGCCGGTACCTGAAGTTCATCCTCGCCCGTGCTAATACTATTTCCTGAACTTATTCGAGATGAATCCATGATCATCATCGAGATTACCAATATCAACGAATTAGTGCGTAGCAATAGTAATTGGCTCGCTGGACGTATCGGCCCCTATGTCTCTGACGTAGAAGCCAGGGTCGAGCAAGAGGTCATGGCTGAAATCATCAGCCATCTTCAGGCCGAGGGGATGCATGCGAATATCATCAATGTAGGTGGTGTGCATTTGCGGATCGTTGATGTTGTAGGACAGAATGCCGAACGACTTGTCGATGAGGGTATCGATCCTGCAACGGAGTGAGTTGTACGAACACCAGATCATGGCTAAACGCTGTCAGCCCTTGTTGGTACACTGTAAACAAACTAATCCACAGCTGTTAATGTAGCAGTGAAAAGGTCAAGATGAAATGACATGTATGCGTAATTCCAAATATAGGCCGAGTGCAATGCGCCCAGTGCTCCAGAAGGCAGGTTTGATGAACTCACATAGGCCGAATCGACTAAACCTGGGTGCGTTGCACTCTCTTCCCGCCAGATTTGGAACTACTGGACAGGTATCGAACGCACCATGAATTCATTTACGCGAATTACTGTTTTCTGTTTGGCACTACTCTTTCTACTGGCAAGTTGTGGGCCCAGGGAGAAGGACGCCGACCAAGCTGTAAGGGAGATCATAGCTTCACTATCGGGCATCCATCTCTCGACTGGCACAGAGCAGACTATTGGCTTTGATAACGTGCCCCATGAAACGATCTCCACTTACTATCAACAAGATCAAGATATCTGGCTTCACATCCCTGCTGATAGCCAGGAAACGACGATCGCTAACGTTCAGTTACACGACTGGCTACAAAAAGCCGGTGCAATACACCTCGTGCTGGAGGGTGGGGATATTTACTGGATCCCCGCTGATCCTAAATCCGAACATCTCGACTATTTGGAATCACAAGACCTAGACTGGGCAGTAGCAGCCGAGCAGAGGGCGGGGATGCTGTTTAGGCAGGGGAATTATTTTCGTGATGAAAATGAGTTTTTACCAGCGATCGAGGCGTATGAGGCAGCGATTGCTTTAGATTCCAATCACGGTGACGCTTACATCGGACTGGGGGCTGCCTATCAGGGGGTTGGTCGACCCGAAGAAACAGTTACTGTCTTGCTTAAGGGAACCGAACTCCTACCAAACGCCTATTGGGGCCATCGCCTATTGGGGAATGCCTATTTTCAATTAAGCCGCTATGCCCTGGCTGCAGATGAACTCACCCAAGCTTATGTACTGAAACCTCAAAATCCTGACTTGTTGATTGGAATCGCCCTGGCACAAGGTCGTAGCGATCAACGAGACCTTGCATTCAGAACACTGAGACAATTGCGCGATAGAAGCGATGACCCCTTACTATTGTCAGCAGCCGCAACACTACAATTAGAGTTTGCCTATACTAACGATTGATCTCATGTTTTTCGAGGGAGCGGGAAGATAGTTCTACTAGCAATGATAGTTAACACTTGAGGTAATAGAACAGCTGTCAGTCAGTGTTGTAAAGCTCCAATTAGCTACCAATAAGCACCGGTGTCGACCATCCAGCCCGATCACCGGTGAAGTCATTTGTGGGTCCTGCCTGAACGATAAAGCTTATCGTAACCTCATTCCCTAAATAGGGTTTCAGATCAATAAGAATATCGTGCCATTTTTTGGCATCATCGTCGAGACTGACATGTTGTTCAAAAATATTGCTCGTCTCATCATTGAAAGTGATATCGATTTTGAAAGTAACGCCATCTCCGTTCCAATGCCATGTCTCTGGATCATTAGCTAATCCAGTCTGCAAAAACGCGAAATTTTCGGGTACTTGCAGGGTATAATTGACTTGGGAAGGCGGATGCATCATAAGTACCGCTCGTTCACTCTCATCGATCCTAAACTCGGTTTGTTCGACGTGAGAGAAGGGTCCATTGGGCGCGATGATATCTGCGCTAGCTAACAGATCGGAGAAATTATAGACAATGAAATATGGTAGAATCCGAGTATCTGACATAATCAGGTGTATCACTTCTTGAGGAAGGATACCGTTCTTTGATAGAGACTCGGCGGCTAGATTGACATGAGCAGCTGCTTGTTCAACTGCTCCTAGTTCGAGTTTGACCGAAGATAGTGCAAGGTGGATATCTGGAAGCGACTGCGGTAGTGGTTGCAGCTTGAACAGTGCCGCCAAAATTCTGGCTGTATCCTGTAATTGGTCACCCGACGGTTCCTTAACGCGCAGAACAACGATTGACGAAAAATCGATGGCTTCGACCGCATCTGGTAACAGCTCACGAGGTTGAAGATTCCCTTGATACCACAAGATTCCCCAGGCCGTACCTGAAGTGTGGGGTGAAGCCAGCAATTCTGTTATCTCATCTAGCTTGACCTTCATGACGCGTTCTTCATCACCTAGATAGTATCCCAAACTTTGTTTGACTCGTTTGGCATTCCCTCCCGAAGATACAAAAACGCCGTCGCCGAGTAGAACATCCTTGCCGGAAGCGTGATTCAGCAGGTAGGATGCAGCTCCCCGCCAGTCTTCTTTTGGCCTTACGTAGGTTGCGTTCACCACGGGTATTGCACCGATCAACACTATCAGAGAGAAACCTCCAAAAATAACCACGGCAGCGTTTGATCTATGACTAAACACTGCTAAGAGAAGATAGAACAAGAATGCCAATCCTGCGCTTGCCAACAAGAGGATGGGGGTAAGCACGGGCAAAATATAACGAGCGGCAAAAAAATGGGGTGAGGAGACAAACCCCAAAAGCCCAATAGGTACAACCATACTGATCAGTACGAACAGTAAAGCCAATCCGGTTTTAGACGACTGTGCTTTTACCGACGATAGATAAGTCGACACTCTCTCGAATCTCCAATAAAAATAATCTTTCTCAGACTTGAACGAAACAAAAATGGCATAAACTATGCCGCATATCATGAGAATGATCAGAGTATTCAATAGCCAGGGGTGTTGCAATGAGAATAATTCTCCACCAGCTGTGAGAATGGCACCCAATGATGAACTCGCCGGTGTATTCAAGTTGGGACCACCTGCACCCATCAAACGCTCGAGTTGTGCCGAGAACCCCTCATACCAGGGTTGAAAAGCCACAACGGAAAGACTTGTAGCCAGAAAAAAGTAGAATGTGCGATTGATAACCAAGTTTATGGTTCCTCTATCCCGTCGTCTAATCAGAACATAGGCGGTGAAGATTGCCACAAACACAGCTTGCCCCGCCCAGAAAATGAACGAGAAATAATGACTATACAGGGCAGCTGTCGTCATCAAAGCGTAACCCAACCAATGCCTCTTTTGTCCATTCAGGACCGCTCGATAGAGGAAGTACATTGATGCAGTGTCAAATAGAAATAGTAGGGCATATTGGCGTGCCTCCTGAGAATAGAGCAGATGGGCTGGTGCCACTGCCAACAAAGTCGCCGCGAATAAACCCCCAGGAACACCCCATAAACATCGCCCTAGCACAAAGATGAAGGGAATCGACAGAACACCTACAAATACAGACGGTAGTCTGGCTGCGTAATCAGTTGTACCCAATAACTGATGAAGCCCATGAATGAGAAGGTAATACATGGGAGGGTGATCATCATTGACGATAATCTTTAAGAGTTTTTCTGTTGTTCTGCCGGCAATTTGTTGGGTGATAATTTCATCCAACCAGAGGCTGTCCTGATCCAGATAGGCAAGACGAAGAACTGTTGCCAACAAAATGATGAATAGAAGATACCATCGAATGTAGGGGGTAAGTGCCCCATGTATCGACGACAGTTTTCTGGAATCAACAGAATGCGTCATTAGAATTGCTCGCTGAAGTGCAGTCTCTTATTTAGCAACAGATCAAATCGATCCATTTCTGGATCCCCGGCAAGCCAGAAAACGTAGAGCCACAAATAGCCAGATTAGCCGATGTTGTAAATACCAGGGGTCACGTCAAACGGTAACGTGATATCGTTTGGATCGTTCTACGCTGTCATTCTACCCGTACTGCGACACTAAAGACAATGTTAGCAGCGATTTCGAACGGTGCTCATCCGCTATGACTGGTAGTCGCAAATGCGGTGAACAGGTATTCCAACAACGAATCGTGGGCAACGCACAGCGCACAGAAAGGCCAGGTTGATAGGTTCTGATGACGTAGAACGAAGCGTCCATCAACTCGGCTCGAAATCCGATTTTTAACAAACAGTTGGTGATGGTTACATATTAACTGATAGGACACCATTCAGTATTGCAATAGAAGATGTACAATTTCTGTATTAGTCAAGCGCATGTTACACATCGGCTGAGGAATGAACTACCCTAGTA
>PIVW01000980.1 GCA_003353825.1 Chloroflexota bacterium | reverse complement strand
AGGCCTATGGCATGAACGAAGAGCAACTCGTCAAGCAGTTGCCAGCGCACAACCCGATCGATCGCCTCGAGCCGCTGGCCAAGGCCAGCGTGCCGATCTACATCGTCCACGGCGACAAGGACACGATGGTGCCGTTGGATCGCAACTCCGGTCTGCTGGCCGAGCGTTACGAGGCGTTTGGCGGGACGATCACGCTCGACATCAAGAAAGGGCAGGGCCACAACTACTGGCGCGGGTTCTTCGAAGATAAGGGCATGGCCGCGTTCATCATCAAGCAGGCGAAGAAGACCGCATCGTTGCCGAGTGTGTTGATCTTCGGTGATTCGATCTGCGGGGGATACGGCGACCACGTGATCAAGCTGCTGGACGGCAAGGCCAACGTCACCAAGCTCGGCAGCGTCCCGAGTTACCGGATCGACAAGAATCCCAAGCCCAAGGGATATCTGAATTTCGGCAACACGGTGCTGTGCCGGTCACCGACAGTTGCTTCCATTTCCAGTTTGAGCCCAATAGCCATAGTTCATTGCCGTCATAATCATGGCTCCAGCCACCAAATAACAATAAGCAGGCACCCATTTTGCATAAAGTGTGGTCTCTGCGCGGTGGCGGCAGTATGCGATCCTTGGTTTGCTCCACCACTAATTTCAAGGAGTCCACATTGAACAACAAGCCATGATTTATGTATTTTTGATCATTCCAACCGCCAAATAAATATAAACAATTGTTATGCGATAAGGATACGCCGCAATGTCCCACTCGATAGGTTTTGTGGATCTTTTCCAGTGACGATATGGGCGTCACTTCTAATTTTACGTCGTCTCCATCCAAATCATCTGTAAATAAACTGGTATCCACCAAAAAAATATGATCAGTGAGCATTTGTTGGCAATACCCGCCAAATATCACCATTTTATCGTGCACCAAAGCACCGATATGTCCACTCCGCGGCGAAGGTCCATTCTCGTTAAACTGCAACCGCTTCCATACCAGAATACTGTTTGGAAACAGCGGTCCCTGAGTCAGTCCCAAATGGAGTAATTGCAGACTTATGCCATAATTCAAAGAGCCGTCGGCAAACACAATGTCATTCTCCGTCCAATCCCACTCATTATCGTCACGAAACAGTTCAGGCGGAGTCTCGTATCCAATCTCATCCTCCTCCTCCTCCTCCGGCTCCGTTACAACATCCATATCTTCATCGACTTCCTTGTCGTCATCAATGACGCCCAAAGCGCCCAAACTGATGCCCGGCACATGTCCATCCACAACGAATTTGTCCTCATCAGAGCTGTCCTCGTCAATCGAGTATTTATTTTTGTTTTTGTGCAGTAAGAGCGGGTTGAAATTGGTGACCGACCCATCCACACTGGTTATAGTCTGGAATAGCTGTTCGGTCTCCTTTCGAG
>PIVW01000979.1 GCA_003353825.1 Chloroflexota bacterium | reverse complement strand
AGGCCTAAGAAACAAAAGTTCAGGCATGAAGCAGCTCAGGTCGGTTGATTGGACGTCGATCCAAAAGATTTCCTGGATACCATCGGATTGCGGTGGCTCTGGTGGGAGCAGTGCCCCTTGCCTCACGAGGCGCTCGATTAACGCAGCGACTTGTTGGCCGTCGTTTGGGACACACGCACAGAACTCCTCGTCACTTTCTTGCCGTCCAAACACATTTATCAGTAGCGACCGAAGCTCCTCATCCATTTCCCACGGGCCGAGTGTCAGGTCTTCGCTTTTACGATATTGCGGGTACTTTTCGTACCAGTGAGTAGAAAAGTATGAGAGCAGATGACTCCAATCTAGCCAGCTGAAAGGCGGTCCATCATGCGACCATATCTCCCTGCATTGTGGGACAATTAGGTAGCGCCTCGGCTTCTCTGTGGTCGCGCAAACACCTGGAAGTACCCCTTCGCGCTGCATCGCGCGGAATTGATTTGCATCGCCATGACACACATGGTTGACGACTTGTTCGGAATCTACCCACCCAAAGGGGCAATCTTTGCCAAAGAAGAGATCCATCGAGCTTTCAAACGAAGGACCCTCGCCCGCAGGGGCATCTTCTTGCCTTTGCGTACTTGATGTGTGCCACCCACGCCTGGATAGGGTGGGGAAACAGCACAGAAAAGAAACCAGGGTTTAATGGTCGATTGAGCCGATCCACCCGTCGACTTATTGCAGGAATCTCTTCCCTTAGACCTATTAACACGATTGAAAGAAAAACTCGACGGGTAGACGGGGTGGACAATGGAGATCTAGGGGGCTCAATCTGTGTGAGTATCGCTCGAATGTCTGTAATGACGGGGAGCGAGCAAGATGAGCTTACTTTGAGCTTCTGCGATCATTATCTGCCGATCTCTTCATCTGATCCCTTCAAATACACTAAAATGTCAATACGAGAGGGACTTTGTTGCAGATATCCTGACTCGTTGTGGCGTGAGAGTCCCAGATCTTGCTCCGAAATGGTGCATGGTGACGCGTTAATTAACGCCGAATTTGTACGTATTTACGTTTTTTAAGGAATTCCTAAAAACGTATGTCGACATCAAAATCCCAGGCAAACTCCCACCCCCCCCTCGAAGATATCCACGTTCTCAAAGTACTTGTCAACGGTGCCTCGAATTCTCGATGGATATCCATCGATTTTTATTCGGGTTGCTCACACATCTTGTGTTCTGCGCCACCACTGTTACGCCTACGCCACCTACTCCCGCTCGTGTTCCTGCTCCAGTTGTAAGGGGAGGGGCGTCGACAGATAAACGATACTCGCCCATTTTCAATAAGTGGTTTCCTAAATTTCTATCCGAGGCAGGACTTGACGCTTCAGCTCAAAATTGGGTCGGTGTTGTGGCAGATGTTGCTGGTGG
>PIVW01000978.1 GCA_003353825.1 Chloroflexota bacterium | reverse complement strand
CGAGAGCCCGTTTCCAACCCCCGCCTCGACAAACCCAGCGTGCGGATTTCCCGCACTAGGCTTTCACTGTTAACTTCATCTCAAGGGTTATGAGACCTATCAAACTGGCAGCGCTTTCAAGCCAAGTAGTTAATCTAGCCGTACTCCACCTGTTCCAATCGAAGCCACGGCATTCTCTCGCCATGTCTTATCAGTCTTCACCTTCAGATATATCTTCCTTCTCAGGTCTTGCAGACCGATGGACGACTTTATCATTTCGTCCCTGCCTCCCAGTGTTGTCGGAAAATAATTAACAGTGGGGTCCCTTTGCTCCCTGGGCGTTACTCCAGTTCATCGCTACTACGAACCCCTCCGCCACCCTCTCGTCTTTCAGCTCACTTCCCGCTGTTTACGGTTATAGAGCCTACCTTGCTCCAAAGATTTCGCTTTGGGACGAGGAGGGCTTCTCCAGTTGCTCGGTATGTCCTTGTCACCGTGCTATCGCTACCACCCCGCCGGAGTGTGTTAGTCGTATCAATCAGATTTCGGCTAAACATGCTGCCTTCGCCCTACGGAAGGGGGCTCGACCTCTGGGGATTTTCACTTTCGGGGCCACCTCTGCGTTCACTTTCGTTATGGCCCGGTGACTTGCTCACATCCCTATGGATTGCTTTGTCGATGGGCTTCAGATAATCGGTTCCCCTCTTAACTGCCATCCAAGCTATAGGGGTTCTGATTCTTACCCTAGCAGGACTGACTCCTGCTGAACATACCAGCCTTAGCTGGACACACAATCGTACGTGACACTCTCATGTCATACGGCTCTTCATGTCCACCCATTCTACGGGTTTTGCATTACTCTGAGGTTCCTCCCATCTCTGGTTGACCAATAAGCAAATTTAGACATGTTACCCCCTTCGCTCCACCTCCATTACAGAGGCTTCATCACTACTACAAGGCAATCCGCCCCTGTGCTCCGCATCGGTACTCTCATCCTTGTGGGTCCTCCACTTGGATTTCTCCCTTGGCATCGGAACGACAGGTTCCCACGTTCCACATGAAAGCCAAGATCATGTTCACGCCACCTTTATGCCGGCCGCCGCTCGGGCAGTAAACAGGTTTCCCCCGAACTTATCCTGGAATAGAAACAGGTCCCAGTTTTGACGACATCCTTAATCTTTCGACACCTCATCAGTGGTTCGCTTGCGCTCGTCTCCATGATCCATACCTGACCCAGTCTTATGCCGGGCCTTTTCCTTAACGCTTACCACCATGGCTCTTTACCACAGCAGCTTAAGGTGGTTTGGTGCCTGCTCCTGCAAGCCGACTCCGAGGGACCTACCCTCATCTTTCGTGTAGTTACGAACAAATACTACTTGCTCTCGTGGCACAATGTTTCCAGATTATGTTCGATGATTGCTTTATGAAA
>PIVW01000977.1 GCA_003353825.1 Chloroflexota bacterium | reverse complement strand
ATCCTCAGTTGCAGATAAAAGCATCTGAAAAATAGTGTTTCTATCTGCCTTTTCTGCATTTTTGCTTAGCTCCCCTAAAGCGGATATAGCGACTTCGCGTACACGCCAATCTTTATCCTCAGTTGCAAATAAAAGCTTCTGAAAAATAGTGTTTCTATCTGCCTTTTCTGCATTTTTGATTAGCTCCACTAAAGCGGATATAGAGGTTCTGCGTACATTATAATCTTTATGCTCAGTTGCAGATAAAATCTTCTGAAAAATAGTGTTTATATCTGCCTTTTCTGCATTTTTGCTTACCTTCCCTAAAGCGGATATAGCGGCTCTGCGTGTATATTTATTTGTATCCTCAGTTGCAGATAAAAGCGTCTGAAGAATAGTGTTTATATCTGCCTTGTCTGCATTTTTGCTTAGCTCCCCTAAAGCGTATATGGCGACTCTGCGTACACTATAATCTTTATTCTCAGTTGCAGATAAAATTTTCTGAAGAATAGTGTTTATATCTGCCTTGTCTGCATTTCTGCTTAGCTCCCCTAAAGCGGATATAGTGTCTGAGCGTACATAAAAATTTGTATCCTCAGTTGCAGATAAAAGCTTCTGAACAATAGTGTTTCTATCTGCCTTTTCTGCATTTTTGATTAGCTTCCCTAAAGCGGATATAGCGTCTTTGCGTACACGCCAATCTTTATGCTCAGTTGCAGATAAAAGCGTCTGAAGAATAGCGTTTATATCTGCCTTTTCTGCATTTTTGCTTAGCTCCTCTAAAGCGTATATAGCGGCTTCGCGTACATAACTATTTTTATGCTCAGTTGCAGATAAAAGCTTCTGAAGAATAGTGTTTATATCTGCCTTTTTTGCATTTTTGCTTAGCTCCACTAAAGCGGATTTAGCGGATTTGCGTACATGCCAATTTTCATCCTCAGTTGCAGATAAAAGCTTCTGAAAAATTTGGTCTCTAAACTGTGGACTGCTATTAATAGATGTTAATAACCATCCTTTTTTAGGTAGAGCATTAGCTATAAATCGACAATATCTGGATCGATCATTTTGAAAAAGCGAACAAATCTTTTTTTGACAATGGAAATCTATAGGAAGTCTATCCAAACTTGCTAGCTTTGCATCTCTATCTTCCCAAGTATCGCTATCTGCATTCCCCCACCTTGAAAACAGTTGCCCTATACCATTACTAATAATATGATGCGATAAAACAGCATTACAATTTTGTAAATTTCTTCCTATAAGATGACCCAATGGAAACATCTTGCCACTGTCATAATCTACTCCCATTATATCTTTATTTTTATCTTCTAAAAATCCGCAGATCCAGTCTCTGGCATTTACTAAAATAGCCTTGTGCTGGTTTCTTAGACTAGCTGGCAACCTATTAGAAGTATCTGCTTTGCATGCCTCC
>PIVW01000387.1 GCA_003353825.1 Chloroflexota bacterium | reverse complement strand
AAATCTCCGCAACGTTAATTTTATCGTACTCGGTGTGGGTGCCCACGAAACGCACGTAGACAACCCGGTACGGGTAGTTGATGTAGACGACCAGCCGGTATTTGTTCCCTGCGATGTTGTGAGGTGGTCCTGGAGATGAACGGCGACAGCTACCGGCTCAGCCAAAGCCAAAAACGGCGGAACACCCCAAGAACAACCTGACCGGCTTCAAAAACCGAGACCAGGATTGCCCCGCGGGTCCCTCCTATGGACTCCCGGGACAATCCGCAACACCTCGCCTGGCCTCACATCAAGTGGCCTGGTTTTGCTCCGCCCTTTGGACTGATTTTGCTCCGCCGCTGACAGAGTTGTTTGTTTCCCCCAATGACGCAACAGACCATGCAGATGAGCACGAAAAGTGGACAGCTAACCTGTTTAAAGACTCGGATGGTAGCGCGTAAGCAGCATTCTAGTAAGCTGCTCGCCACGCTTGCTCAGAAGCGTAATATTATCTACGTCCATAGGGTTGAAGTCCGTCGGGTAGTCAATGACGTCGTCTCGCTGAACTAAGTCTGGTTTTTTTTCAGGAAGTTGACGATCTTGCTGGCCCAAATACGGAAGAAGGAAGCCATCAATTTTGCCCGACGCGGCTAGTTTATGCAGTAAGTCGTAAGACATCGAAAGCGTTCGGCGATGGGTGGTTGAAAATGTTGCTTCCATTCGGGATGCCCAGAAAAAAGGAATGTCGGCGCCTGTCGGCAAGCCTTGTCCAGCGTCGCAACAAATAATGAAATCAACATCAAACACATTCGTGCTGTACTCAGGCGAGCGATCTGGTAGCACGCATGTGACACCCAAGTTATCATATACGCCACCATCAGTGATGATGACCCGCTTCCGTGAGACCTTATCCTTCTTCTTGAAATTATAGACCTCATCCAACGCAGGAAGAAGTAGCGGAAAAGCTGCCGAGGCCGCGACGGCTTTGGATACGTAGGGCACGGGGCCATCGATCGTTCCATAACGCCATGATCCCGATTTTATAGAGCCGAAGCGAAATGCGGTTCCTGTTCGAAGTTCCGCAGCATTGATGACAACATCCAGATCAGGCCGCTTGACTTCATTCATGCGGAGGTCGCCATAGACAGTCTTTCGCAGATGATTTTCAAATGCTGTCGTGCGACTCGCCCATCGCCTGAATGGCACCTGTATGTGCCTCTTAGCGCGATCAGTCCATTTTCTGTTTATCCCGAAAAAACCCGTCAGATTACCGAGCAGTCCAACCAAGCTGGCAAGCAGCGCGCACAGCCCCGCCGTCAGAAGGGTGGCTATAATTTTTAGTGCCTCGCCTGAAAATAGAGTTTCTTTTGCAATACCTCGAATGAGGCCCGTTTTGAGTAACTTAACCACGCGAGCATCAAACTCTTCGAAGGGTTCGTCAGAGAACGCGTACATAGCTGCGATTACGCTTCCACCTGAGACGGAAGATAAAACAGAAATACGATCCAATATGCCGTGGTCATGCAGGGCGCGAAGGCACCCAAGATGAAAGGCCATTGCGCGGGCGCCACCACCGGAAAGCGTAAGAGCGATTTTGCTAGTCTTCGCCATGATCCCCCGCGCGCTGAACATAAATGAGCCTTCCCCTATTGAGGAACTCTTGGCGCCGGTAGAGGTAAACCGCGTACTCAGGATCTGTGGCTGAATGACCGATGATCATCATGACGATATGTCGTGGCGGTTTCTGTTGATGCTGCAACAATTTAACCATCGCCTTGAAATCTTTCCGACTAGGTTGTGGGCGAGATACCGGGTGTGTGTGCCACATACCGATAAAGCGTAGTGAACCACCGCTCATTTCCTTCCGCGACTCAGCAGCTTCTTTTGTTCCTTCAATCCCACACAGAAATTGTCTTTCGCTTGCTACGCTATCAGGGGGCGGGGCGGTCACATCATCGAGCCAGATCGTCTTAAGGTGTTCATCTATTTCACCAAATATAAGGCCACCAGTTTCATTTTCGGCGCCATTCTCGCGGGCATTCTGCCTAATAAAGGCATCTACGCAACGCTGGGCCGCAGATGAAACCTGAACCCTGTAGTCATATCGGGGCTCGGTCATGTGTTTTACATCGTCGAATACAAAGCCGACGTGAGCGGGAGAGCCAACGGGTGAATTTATTGAAACCTTAGCAGTGAAGTCAGAACTTGCTTCGTCATCGTTGAGTGCGCTAATCCGTTCTAGTGCAAGATTTAGGAGAGCACCTGAATGGATGGCCATATCGCTCGCCGATCCGATAAAAGTTGGTTCAGAGCAGCCCGGTTCTGGTTGAAACAAAGATACGTCGTCACGCTTGGGCCAGAAAATATTTGCGTAGCATTTTGCTCGATCGCTTCTACTTGCAGCAAGCTTGGCACGTCGTGAGATATCGACAGGCCCACCAGTAAAACGTCCCATTCTGACCATTACCATGCCATATCCAGCCTTGGCGCTGACAGACAACGATGCAATGGGCGGCACGTCATTTAACTCTGTTAGTTCATTTTCCAGCACGCGCGCAATTAATCGTGAAGCGGTGGCGTCGATAACCAAATCGTATTTGTGAAGATCGAATTTTTCATGAACACCATCTTTCAAGTTATAAAAATGCGACGTGATATCTGCTTCCATCTTGATGGCATCAAGACGGTGCTTTAGAGAGACGCCTTTAGAAAACCCGACGAAGCTATCATCATGTAGCTGGCGGACAAGGACGCCAGGAGTAACCACGGCTCTGTCTACAAGCGTGAGCTTAGCCACTCCTGCGCGCGTAAGATACTCAGCGACGTAAGATCCAAGAGCGCCACATCCGAGCAGGAGAATTTGTTTTTCCCGCAACCATTCAACAGTGGTTGTTAAGTCTCGCCGTAACGTGACTTCAGCACGGCCTTCGTGCACGCGGCACCAACTGGTTTTTGCAGTCACTGCCCATTTAAGGAACTCCTGATGTGCGGCGTCTCCATCTTCTTTATCTAATAATGACTGACGAAGATTATCGGTGGCTTCTGGTTCAATCTGCCAAACCGATAAATGTTGCTTGAGGGGATCTCCAGCTTTTACGCGACGCATGGGCGCGCCGAGCACCATATACAGCGGATCGCCCTCCTTAATATTCAGGGCATAGAGTTTTAGAAGAGAGAAGAGGAGGTCGATTGATAATTCTCGATCATTTAGCTCCATGATCAGGTTAAAGACCGTATCTGGATACTCCATTGGTAGTGGCTTATTCAACATCACAGCAGGTGCACAAATTGTACGTTCAGGAAGTTCTGGGAACCCGACACTAAGCGGTGACCAGCCAATTATGTCGAAACGCGTTTCGGTTTTATTCTCCAAGTGAGCGCACCCTATCCAGTTCAACGCACCATCGACTACGACAGGGGCATTCGCTCTGGCGACAATACGAATGTTTGAAGTGGGGTATATAGCTGGTGGGTGGAGTGGGGCATCTTCTGGGTCAAGATTATTAAGCGCGCCCGCACTCAGCCACTGATTTAATCTTTGAATGAAACCGTACATGCCGTCGCTGGGCGACCATTCAATCTCAGACGATTGATAAAGACATAGGGAGTTCGTCCATTGAACATGGGAGAATCCAGCGAACCGTTTGTGCCGAGTTTTGGTGGCAGGGTAATCGAGGGGGAAGCGATGAGGTATGTTTAGCATCAACCGCTCTCTAGTGCGAAGAGGCAGGCCTCCCTCATCTTTCACGTAATGAGCTGTTGATATTGATATATCTATTTTTGCGTCTGCGGTGTCGTCTTTGGGGTCAATGATTCTCACGATAGAGAGAGCGCCCTCAGACTCGGCGACAATCTCTTTCAACTGGTCAAGGGCAAGCTGCTGCCCTTGACTCCATGTCAATGACCGAACCCAACCTTATCATTTGGCGGCTCATCGCCACCTCGGGCGGTCTCAACAGCAGAGTCGATAGGGTCTGATCTCTCTGCGACGATGCCCCCGTCTGTAACAAATACGATAGAAGTGGCGGTTGCATTGAAAGCCAGCGGTTCCCCTGCATCTCCGTCCTCATGGGTGCAAATGAAACCACCATCAGCTATTTCTTCATAGCGATCCTTTGCTTTCGCATGTGGCGGGTTGTCACCCTTTGAGTTTTGCGAGGGAATCTTCTCACTGCTCGCTACAATGTATCCCTCTCCGACTTGCGCATCACTGAGTTCATCAAGGATGTCATCTTTCAGCTCCTCATTGTCGGCCTCATTCTTCTGATACATAACCGACTTGCTACAATGGTGCGGAGCTAGAAAAACTGACCAGGCAAGGTTTTCCTCATTGCCACCATCCTTGGTTACATCAAAGATTTTTCGGATGGTTGGATAGCTGAGATCGCCAAAGAGAAGCGCGCCACCAGCGCTCGGATCATCACCAAGTACCACCTGCATCGCAAGGCTGGTTTCGTTTCGGTCGCCAGCACTGTCATCTTTGAAAGGTGCGTGGATAAAGGCACGAAATGCACCTGTGTAGTCAACACCATCTATCTCAGTAACGGCGTTGCCAGGGATGGTCAGATAGTTATCAGGAAAACCAGTAAAATCATCTTCTTTTAGGAGGTCGTCATATCCGACGAGCCGCAATCGATCACCGGCATTCGCGGCGCCATTTGTTTCGATCATCACTTCAACTCGGCGGTCAGACTCATCCTTGAAGGCGACAGCGTCATCACACAGGTCTACATTGTATTCTCGGAACACTCGTGGCGTGAACCAAAGCTCACCAATAGTCACTTGATCAAGCAGTTCCTCAAATCCCTGAATATGATCAAGGTCTGGATGTGTTAGCGCGAATGCCGCGAGATATGGCTTTCCATCTACTTGCGGCAGTTTGTCGACGAGGCGATCAATTATCGCCGCGTGATCATCATCCGCGTCTTCAGATTTTTCCAGGTGACGTAAGTCAACTTGAACAATGGTTTTATCGTTGATGACGATACTTGTGCTATCGCCCGTGCCGACTGGCCAAAATATGAAACCTGGTTTGGAAAACATCTTATTTACCCCTATGGCCATTGCTTCAACTTACCGCCGAATCGCGCGCAATTTAAACTAGCATAATACATGCGCCTAAACCAGCTATCGGCGATACCGCCAGTGGTGTTCAAGCCGATACCCTCCCGGAATCGGCTTCGGTGGTGATATTTCGAGCTTTTTCAGGATCCTCGGCGACCCGCCGGATCATCAGCGCCAGTACGCACAGTTTCACATGGGCAGTGATCCGTCGCCCCGTCCAATAGTACATGGGCCGGATGTCGAGCCGGGTGGTTTTCAGGCGGCGAAGGCTTCTATCCGCCAGGCCCGCCGCGACCTTTCGACTGGCGGCGGGAGGCCGCCTGTAGGCGCTGCTCACGGCGCCTTCCCCTTTTGGGGGTGTCGGGTCCGTCGCGTCCCTCCTGGCTCTTCTCAACCCTCTCTTGCTCTCTCATGGTCCCTTGCCGCTGGAACGATTTCTGCAGTCGCAGCCTCCCGATCATTTTGCAACTGGTTGCAAACAGCTCCGCCCCGATCTCGTTCTTTTTCGGCTATCACTTCATCACGGCGATCGGGGCCTCCGGAGCCCCTGCCCGGCGTTCTGACGGCGGTTCTCAAGCCGTTCAGCATCGGAGCCCGGGTTTCGGTCAGGTCGAGCGCAAGTCATCACTAAAAAGATGACCTCGCAGACGGCT
>PIVW01000386.1 GCA_003353825.1 Chloroflexota bacterium | reverse complement strand
GTAACCAATGGCTTTCAAATACACCGCATTCATGCGCTGGCGCACCCTGGGATGCGGATGATAACGTCGCTCATAATGCAATTGCCCGACCACTTCCGAATCGAATTCAATCTCGATCACTGTTGCGCTCCTGCTATTTTGTGAGAGGACTAAAAGCGCAAGATTCTAGCAGTATCCAAGGCTTATGTCTACATATTGCTACGATATACATGCTCTTTAATGACCGTGCTGAGTATAGTTTGCCACCTGCCCTACTTTTGGTCGAATTTTACTTCCACCTATTTATCCGCATTGTTAAGGTACAGCACCCAAGAACAAACAAGTGATCATTGCCTGTTTCAGCGGCGCGGACAAGGCCGATGCCGCGGCCAATCAACTCAAGGTTTGGGACAAGGCCAATGATGCCGTAAAGTTGGGCGGTATTGGCATTCTCGTCTGGAAAGATGGCAAGATCAAGACGCGCAAAGTCGGTGGCGGCGCGACGGGAATGGGCGCCAAATGGGACACGGTTCTTGGTATCACAACCGGCATTCTATCGGGCGGCGTGACCTTGATCGGCGGCGCCATGCTATGGGAGCATCCAGGGCCATCGAAGCGATCCGTTGTACCTGTACCTATGCGCTGAATCAGGGAATCACCCCCCCACGTGGTATTATGAGATACCAAATTCGGACTGCGACCTGGACTATGTGTCCAGTGCGCCCAGGGAAGTGGATTTACAAGCTATCTTATCGAACTCTTTCGGTATGGGCGGGCAGAAAGCCTGCCTTGTCCTGAGCACAGACAGGAGCAACGGTCAATGAAGCAACGTCGAACACCACGATCAAGACGCCCAATCACCCGCATTCTCGTTATCTGGGCTATCCAAACCATTTCCCTAATCATTATGGCATTGATTATGGACAGCGTGCGTATCGAAAGCCTGGGGATAGCCATCGTTGCTTCCGCTGTCATCGGTCTGCTCAATGCCCTACTTTGGCCGCTTCTGAGCTATATACTGGTACCTTTTGCGGTCATGACACTTGGCTTGGCAGCGTTGCTGCTGAATGGAGTACTTGTTTTATTGGCGTCGTACCTAGTCGATGGTTTTGATATCGACGGTCTCTGGCCGGCGTTTTGGCTGGCATTGGGGCTTTCCGTCATCAATATCATTCTCAGCACTTTGCTCACTATCGATGATGATAATTCCTGGACACGCAATATGGTTAAGCGTCGCATGCGGCGCACGACAGGCGTGCAACCAAGCGATGTACCCGGCATCATCTTTCTGGAGATCGATGGATTGGCGAAACCGATCCTGGAAAAAGCCATGCGTGAAGGCTATGCCCCCGTCATGAAAAGCTGGATAGACGACGGAAGTTACGTGCTCTCTGGATGGGAAACCGATACATCTTCGCAGACTTCCGCCAGCCAGGCCGGTATTCTGCACGGCAACAACTCCAATATCCCCGCCTTCCGCTGGTACGACAAAGAACAGGGTAAAATCATCGCTTCGAGCGATCCAAAAATCTTGCCCGTGTTTGAACAAGAAAGGTCCGATGGCAACGGGTTACTGAGTAACGATGGCGCCAGCCGCGGCAATCTCCTGTCTGGCGATGCCGAGTATGTTATGGCCACCGCCAGCACCATTCGTGACACCAGCAAATTCCATACCTCCGAATTCCAAGCTTATTTCACCAACCCCTATAATGTGGCCCGTACCTTTATTCTCTTCTTCTGGGATATCGTGCTCGAAAAACGACAGTACCACTGGGCCCGTAAAAACAACATCCAACCCATTCTCGACAGACACCATCGTGGCGGCATCTACCCCTTCATCCGAGCAGCCATGACTGTATTTATGAGGGAGCTGAACATCAACACCTTAATGGGCGACATGTTTGCCGGTCGCAGCGTTGCCTATGCTACCTTTGTGGGCTACGATGAGATCGCCCACCACTCGGGCATCCTCGATCCGGGCGCCTTTGACGTACTTTACAAACTGGACCAGCAGTTCGGACGTTTGGAAAGCGCCATCGATGACGCTCCCAGACCCTACCATCTGGTGATTCTCTCCGACCATGGCCAGACAGGTGGCGCGACCTTCAAACAGCGTTATGGCAAGACATTACAAGAGTATGTGCAGGAATTAATGGAGACAGATGTGCAGGTGGGTGGCGGCGAGCTGGTAACGAACGAAGGGATGAGTAATCTCAGTTTCTTCATCACCGATACAGTGCAGAACGAGGATTCAAGCGCCTCCAAGCTCGTGGGAAGGGCGTTCAAAGGTCAGACTGTCGATGGCGAAGTCGTGCTGGACGAAGAGGCGCGAAAAACTGCCGTTGAAGAGGTGGAAAAACAGGATAGCGGGGAAGAGGAAACACCGGGGGTGATCGCCCTGGCCTCGGGCAATCTCGGCCTGGTCTCATTCACGAGATTCCCGCAGCGCATGACCTTGGAGCAGATTGATGAAGCTTTCCCCGCCCTGATCTCCAGTCTCTCTGCACATGAAGGCGTCGGATTTATCATGGTCGCCACCGAGCAAAATGGTCCGGTTGTAATTGGCGCCAATGGCATGTACTATTTGAATGAGGATAGGCTGGAGGGAGAGAATCCCCTGGCCTTATTTGGAGCCAATGCACCAAGCCATTTACGTCGCACTGACAGCTTTCCCAATTGCCCAGACATTCTGGTAAACAGTTATTACGATCCAGAGAACAACGAGGGCTGTGCTTTTGAGGAATTGATCGGTTTCCACGGTGGCATGGGCGGTACCCAAACCCAACCCTTCGTTCTTCACCCCACCGAACTTCAGGTCGAGGGCGAGCTGGTCGGCGCAGCCAGCGTTTATAAGCTCGGCAAGGGCTGGCTCAATCAACTCCAGAATGGAGAATCATAGCGTAGACTTCACAAATACCGCATTGCGCCCTGCTCGCTTATAATTGCCTGCGTATGATGGGTCAAATCGCTAATTGGAATGATCTCACCACCCCATTTTCACTCACAATCTTTATCCTTGATCTTGTCCTTCCCACCGGATAATTATCCGTCACGGATTCAGGGTAAAGTCAGTATTTCGGCGCCATTGCGTGTTACGGCAACTGAGTGTTCAAACTGTGCGGAAAGTGAACCATCGCGAGTCACAACGGTCCAACCATCTCGTAATAACTGCCATTCCGCTCGGCCGCTATTGATCATCGGTTCGATGGTAAAGACCATACCGGGTTTGAGTCGAGGGCCACGAACGGGCATACGCGTATGTGACACAGAGGGTGGTTCGTGCAGGTTTCTGCCAATGCCATGGCCGCCCCATTCACGCACCACAGAAACGTTTTGCTTTTCGGCATAATCTTCGATGGCCATGCCAATATCATAAAGATGCCCCCCCCCACGGGTGGCAGCAATGCCGCGCATCAAGGCCTGCTGCGTCACATCCAATAACCTGCTTGCTTCAGTTGAGATCTCACCCACTGCAAACGTGACACAGGCATCACCGCAATAGCCCTTGTAACGCAACCCGATATCAATACCGATAATGTCTCCACTGTTGAGTACACGATCATCGGGTAGGCCATGACAGATCTCTTGGTTGACCGAGGCACAGATCACGCCGGGGAAAGGAGGGTGGTTGGCCTGGCTTCCTTTGTATCCTTTATAAAGGGAGGATGCGCCCCGACTGAGAATGTGTTCTTCCGACAGGCGATCTAAGTCCCGTAGTGTGACCCCGGGCTGAATCTGCTCTCTGATCAACTCGAAGGTTTCTGCAACCAGGCGACCAGCATTCCGCATTTTGATAATTTCTTTTGGTTTTTTAATAGCTATTCGCATAATATCTCAACTACGTGCAGTACACTCAACGTGCGATTACATTTCGATAATACCATACTGTGCGGCAATAGCCACGGCTTCGGTACGGTTACCTGCGCCCAGTTTACCCAAAATGGCACTGACATGGAATTTGACTGTGCGTTCAGTAATGATTAGTTGAGCGGCAATTTCTTTGTTTTGCAAGCCCTGGGCAATATAAGCCAAGACCTCTTTCTCGCGGTTTGTAAGTTGTTCGGCGCCGGGCAACTCTGGCTGTTGAGATTTTTGACTGACCTGGCGCAATAATTTGCTGGCGACAACGGGCTGCAACAAAGATCCGCCACCATGGACTACGCGAATGGCATTGAACAGCTCCTCTTTGGGCGCGCCCTTTAACAAATAGCCCTTTGCTCCAGCTTGCAGAGCGCTGAGGATGCGCTCATCAGTGTCGTATGCAGTGAAAACGATGACGCGAGCATCGACCTTCGCTTCCTGCATTTGCACAAGTGCCTGTACACCGTCCACCTCGGGCATCCCTAGATCCAGCAGCACCACATCAGGGTATAGGGCGCGGGTTTTACCAACAGCTTGCGCACCATTGTCGGCCTCGCCCACCACTTCGAAATCAGACTGCGTACTGAGTACAGCAGAAAGACCATCCCTTACAATGGGATGATCATCTGCTATAAGGATTCGAATACGCGTAGGGTCAGTCACAAGGGATGAGAATCAAATCGAAGGATCGGTATCGCCTGATTATAGTCAAGCATCAGCCGAATCGCCAACGGCCACACACCCATGCACAATCCTAAAATGGGCCCTCTGGCTCACAGGCGCATCGCCTACTAGAACAGTGCTGTTACATTCGCTGCAAAGAACTATTTTCGTTCGCCAACGACAACTGCCAATGCCTGCACGTCACCACCGCGAATGATACGCACAGATACAGATTTGCCGACGCTATCACCACTCAGATGAGTTTGCAGATCATCTACACGGCGCACAGGATTCTGATCTAGTGTGATGATGGCGTCGCCCAGCAAAAGGCCGCCCTCTTCGGCGGTGCTACCGGCATCTATCGAGATAACGAGCACGCCCGTCTTCTGGTCCAGCGAATGGGCCAATGCTTCAGGCAACTGCACTGTCTGAACGCCGACTCCCAGATAGCCTCGCCGTACGTGGCCGTGTTCCAACAGTGCATTGACTAGGCGACGTAATGTGAGAACGGGAATACTGACGCTCACGCCCCTCGCCAGTGCCGAGCTGTTGAGACCGATCACTGCCCCTCCGACATCGATCAGCGCCCCTCCCGAAAATCCAGGGTACATGAGAACGTCAGTTTGTAGATAAGGATCGATTTTACCAGCGGCGCCGGTGCGCCACGTTCCGCCAAGGGCACTGATCACCCCCAGCGTACTCTGGACATTGGCACGCGGACGCCCTACCGCCAGCACCAGGTGTCCGACTCGCAAGTTCTCGGATTCCAACCAGTTGGGCGGGGTTAGCTCGGTATCTGTGCGTAACACTGCCAGGTCGGTGCTAGGATCTCGCCCCACCACTGTCGCTGTAACCGTATCGCCATTGGCCAACCCGACCCTGATGTTCTCATTTCGTTGCACGACGTGATGCGCAGTGACGACAACTCCATCGGTCGACCAGGCAATACCACTTGCCGGCAGACGGCGGCGCCCCTCGACACGCAGGATGCTCGGGCTCACAGCACTCACTGCATCAGCAAGCCCATCAGATAGTTGTGTAATTAGTTCCGACATGAATGTTGTCACCTCCAAGTATGGGTAGTGGTTATATATTAACTGATAGGACACCATTCTGTGTTGTAATAGTGGAGGTATAATAGGAGTACCGCCTCATGGAAGCTATCAGATTTAGAAAATGACAGTGTTTTTCGCAC
>PIVW01000385.1 GCA_003353825.1 Chloroflexota bacterium | reverse complement strand
GCCGGATCGCTTACATCCAGCACCCGCACCCCGCCATCGCCGTCGGCCACATAGACTGTGTCACCTGACACGGCCACACCCATTTCCCAGCCTACTGTGTCATAGCTTGCCAAGAGAGCGGGACCGGCCGGGTTGTCGATATCCAAAACTTGCAAACTGCTGCCCGTCCAGGTGGAACCATCCCAAACAGGGCTGTTGGCCACATAGGCCAGGTTGCCGGCGATGGCGATGTCTGAGACGAAACCGCCCGTATCGTAGCTAGCGACCCGCAGGGGCTGCTGAGGTTCACTGATGTCGAACACATGCAGGCCCCCGCCGCCGGCACCCACATAGGCATGGCCGTCGTGTAAAACCACGCGGCTTAGCACCCCCGGCAGTACATCTGAACGCCCGATCTGGCTGGGGTTCTCGGGCTGTGTGCTATCGAGCACCAGCAGCCGTGGTCCCACAGCGGCGTAAACATAGGGGTCCTGCACGGCGGCATCGTACATGGCCCCGCCGAACTGCATCGATTCCTGAATCTTGCTTGCCGGGGCCTTTTCATCCGGCAAACTAGCGCCTGCAATATCGGCCGCAACCTGAGCCTGCGCCAGGCGCATAGAAAGGCCATACAGAACGGCTACCGATAGCAAGGCAACCACAAGCATGAATCCAAAACGTTTCATTGCAAAGTCCTCCTAATAGTGTTGAGTGAGTTTTTATGACGCTTATCTAATATCCAGGATAACAGATTATCAGGGCCCTGCCTGTTAAGTACTTAACACAGCAGCAGTTCATTTCGACATGCTTCGTAACGATCATTCCATTTTTATTGCAGGGGCGAGGAATTCCAAACACACTGTTCGGCAGGTTTGACCGTTTCATAGCAAGCACAGGGTTCACAGGTGGCCAATTCCTCAGGAATTGCTCACCCAGCCTGCGACGACCCGTTCTATGTGGCCATCGTCTATCGTCTCATCATCTCATCGTCTCATCGCCAACCATCTGCATTTGCAGTTTGTGGATGGACCAGGCCTGGGCTATGATTAGCAACTCCTCGACCTGCCGCAAGAAGACACCTGCCGGTGCGCCTCGATTGTGAAAAAGACCCACTTTCCAGTCCCTTCTTAATATGTCTACTGCATATGCTTATGATCCCATAGAGCAACAACATACATTGGCGGGGCATCCCGAGCATAAAGGGCGTCTCACCCACACCATGCAGTTGCTCGATGAGGATGGCATCCTGGAACGTATGACCGCCTTGCCGGTCACACCCATCGCGCAAAAGCACCTCCAGCGAGTTCACCCCTCTTCGTATGTTGCGGCCATTGAGAAGCTGGCTCTGTCAGGCGGCGGCTACCTTGATCAAGACACTTATGTAGCGCCCAACTCATATCATGCTGCCCTCGCTTCAGCAGGCGCCCTGGTCAACCTTGTTCGGGCCGTTCTATCCGGCGAGGTAAGCAATGGCATGTCACTGATGCGCCCGCCCGGACATCATGCCCTGAGTGACCGGGGCATGGGTTTCTGCATCTTCGCCAACGTGGCGATTGCCGCACATGCTGCACGTGCCATGGGTGCTCAGCGAGTACTTATCATCGACTGGGATGTTCACCATGGCAACGGCACCGAAGCCATCGTTTACGACGATGCAAGCATTGCCTTTGTCTCCACTCACCAATATCCCTTTTACCCGGGAACCGGTGCTGCCGATGACATCGGCGCGAGGGACGCCAGAGGCTATACGTTAAACGTACCCTTGCCTGCCGGTGTCGGAGATGAAGGCTATATCCGAGCCTTTGACGAATTGCTGATACCTTATGCGCACAGGTTTCGGCCTGACTTGATCCTGGTCTCTGCCGGGTACGATGCACATTGGCGTGATCCCCTGGCTTTGGAGCAGCTTAGCTTACAAGGTTATGCTGCCATGGCGCGTAAAGTCGTAGCGCTGGCCGATGAGTTATGTGCCGGTCGCCTTGTTGTCGCCCTTGAAGGTGGATACGACCTGGAAGTACTCTCTTATGCAGTACTCAACACCCTGCGCATTTTAGAAGATCCCGGCGCCAGCGTCTCAGATCCCTTTGGACTCGCCGCAGCACCAGAACGCAATGTCGATCAGTTGATTCTTGAGTTACAAGCACTGCATGGCCTCTAGATATTAAATTCTTAGTGCCACCAGACTCGGTTTCACCTTGACAGAGTTTGCAACCGAGTCAGCCATCACGATCCTCACCATTTTGGAGCCATCTATGCTTTCAGAACGTCTCTCCGGCATCCTGCTACATCCAACCTCTCTGCCTGGACCCTTTGGAATCGGCGATTTGGGTAAGTCTGCATATGATTTTGTAGATTGGCTGGTTGCTGCCAAACAGCAGATATGGCAAGTACTGCCTTTGGGCCCCACCGGCTATGGTGACTCACCCTACCAGTGTTTCTCGGCATTTGCAGGCAACCCTCTGTTGATTGATCTGGAAGATCTTGTACAACGAGACCATCTCACGCCGGAGAATCTGGCCGTACCCATTTTTCCACGTGAACGAGTTGACTATGGGCCGGTTATCAATTGGAAGAAAGAGGTTCTGCAAATAGCATACAATCGCTTTCAAACCTTAGCGCATGACAAGGCATTTGAAACATTTGTAACGGAAACGGGCTGGTGGCTGCAAGACTACGCGATCTTTATGGCGCTAAAAGATGCACATAGGGGTAGGCCCTGGCCTGATTGGGAGCCGGCCTTGCGCGATCGTGAGCCAACGGCCATGCAAGAGGTCGTAGCACAGCATACTGACATCATTAGATTTCACTATTTCCAACAATGGATCTTTTTCGAGCAATGGTTGGCGCTCAAGGCTTACGCCAATGAACGGCGCATCCAAATCGTCGGTGATATACCCATCTATGTTGCCTTGGATAGCGCCGATGCCTGGAGTAAGCGTAGCCTCTTTCATTTCGATGATTCTGGATCTCCCATTGTCGTTGCCGGCGTCCCACCCGACTATTTTTCTCCGACCGGCCAACTATGGGGCAATCCTATCTACAATTGGGAGCACATGGCGCAAAGTGGTTTCGAGTGGTGGATCAGCAGAATTCGAGCAAATCTACAGATATATGACAGCATTCGTGTGGACCACTTCCGGGGATTTTACAATTATTGGCAGGTTCCGGGCGACGCCGAGACAGCGGTTGATGGCGAATGGATCGACGGACCCAGAGAGGCCTTCTTCGACAAAGTCATAAGCGGGTTAGGAGAATTGCCTTTGATTGCCGAGGATTTAGGAGAACGCGAACCCGGTGTCTATGCTCTACGAGACCATTTCAATTTCCCTGGCATGAAAGTCTTACAATTCGCCTGGAGCACAACAGGCCAGGACCCTTTCCTCCCTCAAAACTACGACAAGAACTGCGTCGTTTATACCGGCACCCATGATAACGACACAACCCGTGGCTGGTTTGACAAGGCTCTGGAACAAGAACGGGACTATATACGTCGCTATTTGCGTATCGATGGAGACGACATCGCCTGGGATCTGATGCGTCTGGCTATGATGTCAAGCGCAGCTATTGCCATCGTGCCTTTGCAAGATTGTATGAACCTGGGAAGTGATGCTCGCATGAATACGCCCGCCTCTGCAAGTGGGAACTGGACATGGCGATTCTCTCAGGAACAACTCAATGTTGGCATTCAGGCAGGATTAGCGGAAATGTGTGATCTGTACGGACGTAGTTACATTCCGCCCACAGACCGTGTTGACTCGCCGCACGCCAAATAGCAGGGCCAGCATATAAGAGACCGCTCTTCATTTACGAAGGGCGGTCTCTTATATAGTGTCATACGTCACACTTTCGTAACTCAGTCAAGGAGGCTGTCGGAATAGTCGCTCTCAAGACTTTTAGGACACGGATCAAGGCGGATTCACACGGATTTTCGCTGTAAGACCCAATGAAGACTCCCCTGAAAAAAGGTCTAAACAAACAGTGAAGGCCGAGACAACAGCAAAAATGATGAGTTTTGGCCGCGCTTTTCCTCGTGAAACCCTATGTATTCCTCTGCGATCTCTGCGTCCTTTGCGGTTACTAGGCTTTTTTCAGTGGACCCAATGAATATCGTCGAAGATATGTGTCCTGATGGCTTTCCCGACAAGCTGCTAGGCGTTCACGCGCCAGCACAAACAACTTTTTGTCGATGCTTACAGCAAGTAGCACGTGGTAGAACACCCATTTTCCCAGTACAGTCTGGAAACGTATCTTCTCAATAACTTGGGGGAACCAGCCCGTCCACGAAAGTGGACGTTCGGCGTAGGTTCGTAGAACCCCGCCCCCAGAGCCCGAATTCATTCGGTGAGTGCCCCGGAATATTGAGAAGATACCTGGAAACAATTGCCAGCTTTTACAGCTCCCTAAACACAATCAGCTCCCTTTCGGGAGTTGATTGTGTAGCGAGAGGAAACGAGTTCAGGGGTTTTTTCTTCAGAATTGTCTGCAAATGGTGTCGAGGTCAGAAGACAGCTCTATAAAGGCGATAGAAGCACTTTCCGTAAGATGTTCCGAGTGAAATCGGTCGCTGCTTTAGGCGACGCGATAGACGCGAATAACCCCTCGTGATCGGATGAAATCAATCTCATAGCCAAGGCGAGACGCTGCTCGTTTTAAGCGGTTTTTAACGGTTTGGCGATTGTCACTGAGTTCGAGCTCAACCGCGATTCCTTCGCCAACCTCAAGACCTTCGAGCTGTTCCATATACCTTTCTAAGATACGCTCGCGTTGTGACTTGCCGCGTCCTCTGCGTTTTGCTTCAAGAATGTCATCTACATCATCTTTAGTGAGTTTTTCAAATGTTGGCATACTCTACCTCCACAGTAAATGAGATAAGCTCTTTGGGTGGGGGATACATTAGTAATTATCTCACTTTTTGGTAATATGTCAATGCCTTTATGTATGTTTTTCATTAAAATAGATAACTCTAGAGGATTTCTTCCTCATTATCTGTTCAGTATCACATTGTTTGAGTGAAAAATTATGGACGTAGCACCGGAATTATGCAAATCGAATCTGTGTTGAACTCATACGGACAATCGTTGATCATAGTGTCCATTCCAGATGAAAATATAATCAAGCCCGTGTTTTAATGTCGTTAATATAGATTAATTCCGCACATACGTGCTTATTATCACTTATTGCTTCCCATCTTGCCACAGTCATAGGGCTAGATCGGTATTGATCCATTCAACACGATTCCCGTACGAATGGTAGCTACAATGCACAATTCATCACTAGCTATCGCCTGACACCCACAGATGTATCTTCTCAATAACTTGGGGGAACTAGCCCGTCCACGAAGGTGGACGTTCGGCGTAGGTTCGTAGAACCCCTGCCCCCAGAGCCCGAATTCATTCGGCGAGTGCCCCGGATTATTGAGAAGATACCCCACAGATATTCATCTTGTGGGTGCTTCATCCTTTAAGTCAGGCATTATCACTTAAACGACCAGCCTGATAGATCCAGCCGGCGTAATCGGGCTGCCGCCAATCAGGGGCTTGCACGATGCTCTCGATCTGTTTAGTTGTCAGACTCGCAAGCAGTTTGTAGTTGATGATACCGGTGTGTATGCTAATCTAAACCGCGCCCACTACGGCCAAGAACGCGCGTCGAAAGTGCGCCCACCCAAGCGGTTATCCGTTACTATAGGAAGCAATCCTAGAGTTAGCGGAGGCCAAGGA
>PIVW01000976.1 GCA_003353825.1 Chloroflexota bacterium | reverse complement strand
TGCCATCGTCCGCGATCAACAACCATGGCAACTTGAACAACCTACTTCATACTAGGTCTACGCTTGACAAGCAACACAATTGCTTCGTGGACGGGTTAGTTCCCCCAAGTTATTGAGAAAATACAAATATACCGCAGAGTTATCTTAAATGCACCAGACTGTAACGTATCGACTGGCAGAGTAACACTGCATGTCTGGCGGACATCTCCTATCTGACGGCATGACTCAGCATCTCCTTACTCATGAATTCATAGCATTATCGTTTCTCACGGCATGTGCCTGTTGTAGCACTTATCCTGGTGAGCCTGGCAGCTTATCTCGGTATGGTTTGGCTAAATGAAGCGCGAGGCACTTTGCGAGCCGACCAGACGCCCGCCACTATTATTTTCTACGCAATCGTATTTGCTGCCTATATTCTGACACTGGTTTGGGCGAATCGTACCTCTAATCTCTCTCTAGCCTGGATCTGGGTTCCCGCCATCCTCTTCAGGCTTATTCTGTTACTAACCCATCCCACACTTTCAAATGATGTCTATCGCTACCTGTGGGATGGCCATGTAATAAATCAGGGCATCAACCCCTATGCCTTTGCCATCGATGCGCCTGAACTCGACCCAATCACCCTACCGATCCGCGCCCTGGCCAATCACACCTGGATGGCCAGCCCCTATCTACCGGCAGCCCAAGGGTTGTTTGTCACAATAACACGAGTGCTGCCCCTGCAACCCCTCTCGGTGCAGATAATCATGGTCATCATCGATCTGTGCAACGGTCTACTGATTGCACGACTCCTGCAACTGGCGGTTTTGCCGAGCCGCCACTTGCTCATCTATCTCTGGAATCCCCTGGTTGTACTTGAAGTGGCACATGGCGCCCATATCGACGCCTATATGATTCTGTTGATGTTGCTGAGTCTGTGGCTTACGTTATCAGTAAGATCAGATAGTGTGGTGGCCCCTCGCCAGAATCTCAAACTGTTGATGTCACCCTTATTTCTGGCTCTGGCAACCCTCACGAAACTGCTTCCTGTATTGCTCCTCCCCGTGCTGTTCTGGCGCTATCTGTTCATATACTTCGCCACGGTGGCTGTGGTTCTACTGCCTTTCGGTCTCTTCGCCGGCTAGAACCAATTCGACTTTTTTCCCGGCTTTGACGGAGATGTCGTGAACCAATCGGATCATCCGGCGGAACAGGCCAGAGACCGGAATCATCCGGATGGTCATGGCCATTTCCTGCAGTTCACGCACCAATTTCGACATGTGCTGGCCAGCCTTGTTGAAGTTCTCCAGCTCCATCCCTTTAAGGTCAGGATTGTTAATCAGCATATTCTCAGCAATAACCATCTCGCCGATCAGGTTGATCAAACTATCAAGCTTGTTCAGATCGACGCGGATGTCCTGTTTGGCTTTTT
>PIVW01000975.1 GCA_003353825.1 Chloroflexota bacterium | reverse complement strand
TAGAAGCGTGTTCTGCGCGGCTATGTTGCCTTCCTGAACAAGTCGAGCCTGTTGGGGCATTGATTGGCCGTAGATGTCTAACGCCCCCTGAAAGCCTTCCTGTGCCGACTGCCTAACGCCAGGGAAGATGTCCATAATGTCACCTCTGGCCCGATCCGCTAACTTTTGCTGAAGCGCCAACACTTGCTGATTTTGACGAATTTGCCCCTTTTGGGCGCTATCATCAGTGCCGCCGAATAATGACTTAAATACACTGCTCATGCTGCCTTCCTTGAGGCAATTTCACTTTTAGTGATGCCTAGTTGAATTATATTCATTATCTTACCCTCTTTCATCACAGAATCTCGATTGATGCCCTCTTCAATAAACCCGTGATGCTTTGCAAAGTTGACTAATTCGGGTCGATCAGAAGGTATCTGCACGATAATCTTGTTTTTATCTGTCTCTAAAAAGAACATAAAAGCCAGCGCCATGCACTGCCTGGCGTATTTCAGCCGAAATTTCTTGTATATCATGGGATGCATCTCAAAGCAGATGCTAGTGATATGCGTAAAGTTAAATATGCCGATAATGTCTTCATTATCCTCAAACAGTAACCAGACTTGATTCATATCTGGCTCATACTCTCCGCAGAACCCGTCCTCGACCAGCAATGGAAGCAGGTCTGGGCTTAACACCATCTCTTTTATCTCCGCAACAGTCGCCAGACGAACATTCATATCAGAATCCATCCCTTTGACAGATCACCAGCAATATCGGCATCTCGCTTAATATACTTGATGGCTCCAGCCGTCCCAGCAGAATCCATGTACTCCTGCGCGATTGTCGCAGTTACAACGCCCTCTGGAGATCCAGCGCCAACGATAATCAGGCTCCGGTTAACCCCGTTTACCCAGTCATTAAACTCTTGAGTCTGACGGCCAGAATCATCAACAATTGCAATCGTGTAACTGGGAGCACTCAAAACCTAGCCACTCCCGCCCTGATCTTTGCATCCAGCCTGACCACCACAAATTTAGTCGGTGAGGCAAACTCAAACTTTAAAACAGCGGTTTGGTCAAATCGACCGTTCCTGCGCCATTGCACCCTTCGGCCATACTCGCCAACAGCACCAACATCTCTATTCCGCTCGTATCCATAGCTTTTACCGCCATCACGCGATAAAGACATCCTGACCTGTGGTGACGGGTTGGCTATCGTTCCCTCCCCTACCTCCATGGACAACTGAAGGCTTGGCAGGAAGAACGTATTAATCTCATTGTTGAACGGAGCCGTGATCAGTAGCCGTTGAACGTAGTCATCGTCATAGGATGAATAGGTATCAAACAACACCTCGCCTATCCGACCATCCTCAGTGTCTCCAGCGTAATTTCTTCCAAAAGCCTCAACCATTGACGCAACACGCCAGCCAGTCGTT
>PIVW01000974.1 GCA_003353825.1 Chloroflexota bacterium | reverse complement strand
GTCGATTTCTACAACAACAATGGGCATCCTGCAGTCGCCGGGCTTGCCAAAGTGCCTATTGCATACGCGTTCGCTGTGGGAGGCAGACATTCGTTTATGATCACGAACGGGAAGGTTTCCGAAGCACACTGGAGTGGCATAGGAAGTCGCGATGAATATAAGCAAGGGCTCTATGAACACAAGCAGGAGCTGTTCCATAGATGGGATAGCTGTCAGAAATTCAATTATTGGGACGGTGCCCTCGTAGTACCACCAGGAATCAAGGTTCAAGGCGCTGTCTCGCTCGACTGATGGTGTCGTCTGGTCAAACACGTTCAGCACGACGACCAGCAATATTCAAGACTTTGCTTATGGCAATGGAACCTACGTCTACGTCACAGACGGCGGCGTAGTAGCGACCAGTCCTGAAGGGCGGGACTGGACAAAGCAAGATCACACCATTGCTTGGGGAGAGCACGGGATCGACTCGATCCTGGCGGTTACTTACTCCAAGGCATTGGCTCGCTTCGTTGCTTGCACGCAGCGCGGAGCGATTTTGATCAGCGATACCGGCATGGGCTGGAATCTGGTGGATCCAGGCGTGCGTAGGTCGGGCAAGTTGCTGACCATCGAGTCAGTGGAGTTTGGCGGGAAGCCAATCCTCGTTGCTGGGGGAGACTTCCCGGAGCGATTGGTTTACTCCGAGGACAGCCTCAACTGGGTTACTGCTCCAAAGAACTTTTTTGCTGATGGGTACCCAACAGAGATTGTTGATTGTCAGACCCATGTCATTGCATCGCTGTCTAACGGCAAGGTTGCCTTTGCCTTTGACCAGCAAGTGCAGTCTTGGACTGTTGAGCCAACCGGCGCGTCAGATCGATTACTGACGATTGCTCGCGGGCCTCATAGTTCATTCATTACGAACCCCGAGGGTAACTACGTCACAGGCGGCACATCGGGTCAAGCGTTTGTGCGCTTGCCGGGTGAAGGCTTAGAGCCAGGTGACACCTGGGTTGTTCTTGATGAGATGTGTCTGTACACATGGTCATCGAATGGATGGGTCACGAGCTGTGGCACCGGGGATGGCGGTAGCGGGGGTGGCGCGATTAATGCCATTACCCGGTTGGTCTCAAACGATGGCTCGATCAAACTGAACCCGGCAACAGGTATTGGTCCTGTTGTCGACATTTCCGTTGTTGATGCGGGTGGCCCAAGCGGCGCTATCGATACACGCGCTGTTGATCTCATACCCCCAGGCAAGCGAAGCAGCGAATTATTTCCGCTGACAGACGAAGAGGCGCTAGCCCTGTCGGACTTGATGCCTTCCTTGGGGACGATGTCCACCCAGGAGGACTACAACGCTTGGATTTTCAAAGCACTGGGAATACTGGCAGCAAAGGCATCTATCATGTCGATAGATGGAGGTGACGCATTGTTC
>PIVW01000973.1 GCA_003353825.1 Chloroflexota bacterium | reverse complement strand
TTTTGCCGAAAGCAATGGCTGGCAACCAGAATCAAGTAATGAACAGTGTCCCTTGGAGAACGTCCCTTGAAGAACGCTCGAAGAACGTGAAGAACGTCTTTATTTCATTGGCTTTCTTTGATAGTCGTATATTTCTCTTGATTTGTCAGAAAAAAGGGGGTATTTTTCTGACAAGAAAGAGGTTGTTAATATGCCTAATACGTTATCTGACAGTATTTTACGAAGCATGAAGTCATCGGCACCTGGCAAGGTGTTCACCAATAAGGACTTTCGTGGCCTGGGCAGCCGAGATGGGATCGACCAGGCCCTATCTCGACTGGTCAAGGAGCAGGCTGTTCGTCGCATAGGCCGAGGCCTGTATGATCTGCCCAGAATTCATCCTGAGTTGAATCTGGAGATGAGTCCGGACATGCATCAGGTGGCCTTGGCCGTGGCACGGCGTTTGGGATGGCAAATTACCCCGTCCGGGGCCTTAGCCGCCAATCTGCTGCGACTGACGACACAAGTCCCGGCCCAGTATGTTTACCTCACCAATGGCCAGTCCAAGATCCTCAAAGTTGGCAAGCAGACGCTGGTCTTTAAACGTTCGGCTGCCAAGGACCTGGCCGGAATCGGTCGTCGCAGTGGTGCGGTAATCCAGGCCATCAAGTATCTCGGCAAGACCGGGATTGATGAGAGGGTGATCGATACCCTCAGGGACAACCTATCCGATCCAGAGAGAAAACAACTCCTGCGTGACGCGTCCCATGTTACTGACTGGATTGTGGACGTGATCCACAAGATCGCTCAATCCGAAAGCAGGTACGGACGTGGATAAGGTTGCACAACTGGTATCATCGTATCGAGGCGATCTCTTTATCGAAGCGGCCGCACGCCGAGGCAATATCTCGGCCTGGGTGATGGAAAAGGATTTCTGGGTGTGCTGGATACTCCGGATACTATTTAACAAATCCTTTACCACGCCCGGTCTGATCTTTAAAGGGGGCACCTCGCTATCCAAGGTCTATCACATCATCCACCGCTTTTCTGAAGACATCGACTTATCAATCGATCGCAAAGGCCTGGGATTCGACCGCGACCGGGAGCCGATGACGGCAAACAGTCGCAAGCAGGCGGTGCGATTGATTGCGGAGATGCAGGAGGCCGCCATCGACTACATCCAAACCACGCTGGTCCCTGCGTTGACCGACCGGATCGTGTCGGTATTGGGAATCCCCCAGGACTCTGCCTGGTCCCTGGAGATGGATCCTGCTGACCGCCAGACCATCCTGTTTCGTTATCCCGGGGGTGTATACGATCAACTCGGTTCCGAACAGATCTACAATGAGCCTGCGGTGCGGATTGAATTGGGCTGCCGCGGCGAGTTTTAGCATAGCGAAGACCAAGCAACCCAGTGTTATCCTGCCGAGACGAATCCG
>PIVW01000971.1 GCA_003353825.1 Chloroflexota bacterium | reverse complement strand
CTGTAAGAATCTGTTCGTAGATCGTCAGCGCCTGCTGGTTGTCCCATCCTGGCACTGCCTGATCGTCCACTAACGTCCAATCTCCAGCGTCATAACGTGGTGAGGCGATACCGAAGTAGCCCTCGCGGAAGAGGGTGGCGTTGTTGTCGGTGGGCGAGCCATTCAGCTGCACCACCTGCGGGTTGTCCAAACTAAGACCATCGATCAGGGGCTCCAGGGTCTCACCCATGAGGCGACCCACGGAAACGTTGTCGAAGCTGACATAGATATCGGCGCCCGGCCCTTCGATTGTGAGACGGTCGTAATCGATAATCGAAACGTCGGATTCACGAGCCTGGGCGATGATGGCTGCGCCTGAACCACTGTCCAGATTGACCAAAAGGATCACTTTGGCGCCATTGGTAATGGCCTGTTCCGCTTGGGTCTGCTGCGTACGGGCATCGCCTTCAGCATTGACGATGCTGTACTCAACACCGGCAGCTTCAAAAGCCTGCTCGAAGAATCGACGATCGTCGTTCTCCCAACGTGCTGATGATGCGCTGTCTGGCAGCAGAACGGCGATGCTGCCTTCCGCTTCCGTCGCCGGAGCTTCAGCGGTAGGTTCTTCGGCGGGAGCTTCGGTGGCTGCTGGCTCTGCGGGGGCAGGTTCCGCCGGAGCCTCGGCGCCACCACAAGCAGTAATTACAATAGCTATCACAAAGATCGATAGGACTAGAAGTAGCTTTCGCATAGGGTTTCTCCTTGGTTGATCAGATGGTTTTGAATAGTTGATGTATTGTTATGACTACAGACATTGAGACATCGTTGGCTCGGAGCTGCACCTCCTTGAACGCCACCAGCCTGCTGATTTCGTATCGTGAAGTGTCCCATGAGCAGGTTATTATCGATTTATTCCAACCACCAGATTAAGCCCACCCAAATCAACTTGCCACTATCCCAACGACGCCAAAGCGAAATGACGGGCAATGAATAGAACAGAGGGTGAAAAACGGCCTTACCTAGAGCCTGGTCCTAACTTATCGAACAAAGTCTATGTCACGAAGCCTTCTATTGTCAACAAGTGGATTTTGATAAAAAAAGCATGAAGACAACGCTGCCGGAAACGTTACCGGTATGATGTTAGGCTACGAATTTAATGGCAAGAATTTAGCGGTTATTCCCAGACTGCGCTTAGAAAATCAGGCCCCGCTTTAGGTAGCAAGTGGCAAGTGGCAAGTGGCAGGTGGCAGGTGGCAAGTGGCAAGTGGCATGTGGCAAGTGGCAAGTGGCATGTGGCATGTGGCAAGTGGCATGTGGCATGTGGCATGTGGCAAGTTGCAAGTGGCAAGTGGCAAGTGGCAAGTGGCATGTGGCAAGTGGCATGTGGCAAGTGGCAAGTGGCAAGTGGCATGTGGCAAGTGGCATGTGGCAAGTGGCAAGTGG
>PIVW01000384.1 GCA_003353825.1 Chloroflexota bacterium | reverse complement strand
TTTCGCGTGATGCGGATTTTTACCGCCCTTTATCTGGGCGTCTGACATCGCTAACCACGAGATGTAGTGGTGTCATCGGCCAAGATTCGTGTTCGTCACGCAAAATCCCAAAGAGCCAAGATAGTTTAGTAGCACACATGCTTCATGTCAACTGCCCCAACGGGGCCTCATTTTCCCAGCGCAGTCTGGGAACAATTGCTAGGTACTTACTACGATCTGCCACCTTGCACTATCGGCGGTTATCGCACGACCTCTGATTCAGAATAGTTCGAGTTGTGTGGCGGTTTCGGGCTGGTATTTGGGAATGCAGGTGCTGATACCCAATTCGTGGCATAGCGCCTTGAAGTGCGCCTGCAAATGACGCAGATTTCGAGCCGGTGCGTAGTATTGTTCACCAAAGGCTTTGATGTATCGAGAACTCGTGCCGGGGAGATGGCGGTCCAATTTCTCGTAGTAGTATGCGCGCTGGCGATCTCGCAAAGTCATGCCAAAGGCTGGGAGGATATAGGCAGCACCACTCTCGTGGGCAGCATGCACGATCCCGGCGATATTCTCTTCCGTGTCCTCTACAAAGGGTAGAATCGGCATCATGGTGACACCGGTGAGGATTCCCTGATCGGCCAGGACACGCATCGCCTGAAAACGTGCTGATGGCGAGGCAGCGCCCGGCTCCAACTTACGTGCGAGATCATCGTCGCTGGTAGTAACCGTATAACTAACGGCTGCATAAATCTCACTGATGCGTTGCAACAAGTCCAGGTCTCGCACTACCAAGTCCCCTTTGGTAATGATGTGGACGGGAAAACGAGACTGGGCGATGACCTCCAACGCCTGTCGTGTCAATCGCAGTTTTGCCTCGATGGGCATGTAGGGATCGTTCATCGAACCTGTACCGATCACGCCTTTCACCCGCTTACTTGCCAGTTCTTTGCGCAGTAAATCAATGGCATTGGCCTTGACAAGAATGTCCCTGAAATCCTCAATACCATAGCAGAGGCTACGAGAATCGCAATAGATGCACTGGTGTTGGCAGCCCCGATACAGGTTCATGTTGTACTTCAGACCGAACCAGTCATCGGGCTGTTTGACGTGTGAGAGCAGCACCTTCGCGGTGATTTCCTGGACCATAACAGAGATATTACACATTTCTCAGGCAACTGTCTACCGGCAGTGGACTCACGTCGACCTGTCCGGTTGTTAAAAAGGCTGGAGGGTAAACGCCGGATACATTACCGAACCGACAAGTGTCACGATTTGAGCATTGATCCGCTATAATGATGACATGGTCAAAGAATTGGAAGTCAAACTAACAGGTGTTGCTCACGGCGGTGAAGCGCTGGGCAAGGTCGGCAAGCGTGTGGTATTTGTCGCTTATGCCCTACCCGGCGAGACCGTGCGTGTAGAACTGGTGGAAGAGCACAGTCGCTGGTTACGGGGTAAGCTGTTGGAGGTGATCCAGGCCAGCCCCGATCGCACAGAACCCTTCTGTCCCCATTTCGGCCCGGGATATTGCGGTGGCTGCCAGTGGCAACACATCAAGCGCAAAGCACAACTGGATTATAAACGACGCATTGTTAGGGATCAGTTACAACGGGTGGGACGCCTGAACAAAGCCATCGTTCGCCCGACTGTGAATCTTGTGCCCGAGCAATCGTATCGCACCCAGATGATGTTCTTGCCCTCAAGTGGCGAATCCTTAGGTCTGCGACAACCGGGCAGCTACGATGTCCATCCTATCGATCACTGCCCTATTCTGCATCCCACACTGGCCGGTCTGTATGAAGATTTCAATGTCGCCTGGGATGGATTGCGTAGTGTCGATTTGAGCGCTGGGCTCAGCAATGAACAACGCTTGGTTGCCATACGCACACATCGTGATCAAGTCCCCGAGATCGAAGTGGATATCCCGGTCTCCATCGTGCTGGAGAAAAACAATGGCGAGATCGTGCCTTTGATAGGCGATCCCTGGTTCTTTGAAACCATTGCCGGCCATGATTACCGATTCACAGCCGGTACGCGTCGTCCCACCCACCCCGCCGCCCAGCAAGCTATTGTCGAGGTGGTTGCCGATTATGTGCGACCTAGCCCGGGGCAGGTGATGATGGATGTTTACTGCGGAAACGGCCTGTTCACTTTGGGCTTTTCCGGCCGACTCAGTCTTGTCATTGGTATCGACGAAGAGGCCATTGCCATGGAGGATTGCGCATTCAATTGCAGCCATCTCGATAACGTGATGTTGCACGAAGGTCCGCCCCCGAAAGTGTTGCGCAAATTGCAGGACCCCATCGCGCTGCCCGTGGTAGCCCCCCCAGCAGAGGGCATGGGACATCGCCTGGCCCAAAATCTGGCCCGTATGGGCGGGCGCCGCCTGGCCTATGTTGCCCATAACCCGGCCACACTGGCACGGGATTTACCTGAACTGCAACGGGCAGGCTACGCATTCCAAGAAGCGACGCCCATCGATGTGGCTCCCCAGACATATTATGTGGCGACGGTTGCGTTGTTTACCCGCTAGGCTGATTTTGGCGGAAACCCTCTAGGACCGATACAAGGAGCGCGGCTTGCGTCCCATGATCCGAAAATAGGGGTTATTGGCTCTGGCCCTAGCTTTTTTGTTCTCTGGTCGGGGCGGTAAAGGGGAAGCGGGCTCGGATAGTGGCCGTTGGCTAAACCAACTATGCGCTATTCGCTCCTCCAGCAGGATACCTACATATCCTTGCCGGTGGGGATGCCGATAGGTAGCTCATCATGGATGACAACGACCGCGTAGACGCCGCGGTTGCGCAGATTATCGACAACCAGAGCAAGTCATCTTGCAAGGAAAGGGTATGTACCGGCTCCATACAATCTGCAACGGCAAGATAGAATAGCGGCACTTTACCATCGGCCAGATAATAGATGCCGCGAATCGCTTGCTGCGATATTACGCCTTTGAACCTGCCCGTCTCGTCGATAACCGGAAGCTGGCCAAGCCACTGCCCTACCAATATACGGAACGCGCCCAGCAATGAAGCGTCGAAACGAATGGTGATGAGCGGTTTGCGATTGGCGAGTACCTGTTCGAGCGTATAGAACATAGGCCTCCTCGGCAGCCGGGTGTTGATTCGGAGTAAAATCATACCGCCAGCGCCCGTTGGCATCAATGTTTATAGCAGGGGACAGTTGCTATTCGATGAGCTTGAACCATCGGAGCTGGTAGGGACGCAACGTGATCGACTGAGAGATCTGCGACGGCTGGTCGTTGGTCAACAGGTCATATCCAATTCTCATCTGAGGAAGGCTATCGATAAGAGGCGCCAACCCCAGCCCTTGTTCTCGCTTCGATACATTGACTAGACACAACACCACATCTGCTGCTTCACTGTCCAGCGAAGATCTAGGGGAAATTCGGATAATGGCGAAGACGGCCGGATGCAGATCCAGCACCCGCTGTTCGCCTGCTGGATGGAAGGCCGGGTGTTGGCGGCGCACACGCAACATGTGCCGGTAACCGTCGAACACCTGGCGCCTGCACCCCGCCGGATCGGCTAAATCCCCTTCTAGTTCCGACCATGAGAATTTCTGCCGATTAAGGGAGCGCGCTCGGCCGGTTTCTGCAGAACACGTATGACAGTTTCGAGACCCGATCAGACTGTGAATATAGATGCCCGGTACGCCCTTTAGTGAGAGCAATATCGCCTGCGAAGCGAGAAAACGAGGGACATCTAGCGGGCTGGGTTCAGCGGGATCGTTCAAGAAATCGAAGAGGGTAGTGTTTAACTCATAGACACTTTGTGAGCCGTCAAGGTTGGTCTTGTGGCTGACCTTTCCAGCATGCGCTTGCGTTTGATCGGCTAGCGCTCGAATCTCATCACTGCTCAAAATACCCTCTGCAGGACGCACGCCGATACCGTCGTGTGAGGCGATGAAGTTGAAAAAGGTAGCGCCGGGCGTGGGAGAATCTAAACTGGCCGCCCACGCCGAGAGTTTGCGGACCTCGCCACTCTGAAAGCTGTGCAGAGTCAGCGGGGCCAATGAGAAGTTGTAGACCATTTGCGCTTCATCGCTGCCACCACCCGGCAGAGTTTCGCCGAAATAACTGATATTCTCGGCATGGGGTACGTTAGTTTCGGTGATGAGGATGACGTGCGGCGCCACCTCGTCCAGTACAGCTCGCCATAGCTTCACGACAGCATGGGTCTGTGGTAGATGGATGCACGACGTCCCCATCTCTTTCCACAGATAGGCAATGGCATCCAGGCGAATGATCTCAGCGCCGTGCTGGACGTAATGAAGCATCACGTCGATGATCCTCAGCAAGACCTGAGGATTAGCGTAATGCAGGTCGATCTGGTCCTCGCTGAAGGTTGTCCAAACATGGCGTATGCCATCTGATGTTTCGACAGAGGTAAGCAAGGGAAGGGCGCGCGGGCGCACCACCATCGAGTAATCAGCATCGGGATCGGCGGTGATGAAGTAATCTGCATAGGTTGGTTCACTCCGCCGGAATCCCTTAAACCAAGCACTTTCTTGGGAGATGTGATTGATCACTGCGTCCAGCATCAGAAGATAATCCTGCCCCAAACTCTCGATGTCCTGCCAATCCCCCAGATCAGAATCGATTTCCAGATAATCTATAACAGAAAAACCGTCATCCGATGAATAGGGAAAACAGGGCAGGATATGAACGCCGCTGACAGCATCGCTCAGGTGCTCGTCCACAAACCGTTTCAGAGTCTGTAAAGGCGCCTGATTCGGCTCACTTATCTGGCCGCCATACGTGATGAGGATAGCGTCCTGCTCGTTCAACTGTCGAGCGGAGGAGAGAGCACGTTCACATAGCTGCGGATTGGTCGCGGCAAATTCGCCGAGCCGCCTCTCTAACCGAGGCCAAACTTTACTTGCAGTTATTTCTCCGTAGAGGAGAGTGAGCAGGCTAAAAATCCGTTCTCTGGCAATCATATGAAACAGTGATGAGACTCAAAAAGTGAAGGTTAAGCCAATGCTCATGGTGGTTGGTGAGGGGGCAGGTTAGTTTGGACATTGCGGCGTCGTGACCCGCCACAGTGAATCATTGTGTGGTGTAATGAAATGGTGTAAACTAATTACACCAGCCTAAGAAATCAAGCTTATGCTTACGACTACGACGAAACGGATCAACGTCACGTTTCCGGTTGATGTTCTGGAAAGTCTGAGAGATCTGACGCCGAAGCGGGAACGAAACAAATTTATAGTAGAAGCTGTACAAGCTGCGATCAGACACGAAAGTTGGGGGAAAGTGCTCACTGAATTGCGGGAGGAAGGGCCAATCTGGAAAGCGGAAGATCATCCAGAAATGCTTGCCGAAGAGGATGTTGATCGCTGGGTGCGGGATTTACGTGAGGCATCGGTGTCGCGTACCTGGGATGAGATGCTAGCAGAAGATGAGGACGATGTGAAAACGAAGCCACTGCCAGGAGAGAAGATCAAGACTGCACGGCAACCTACTTGACTCCAACGTTCTTATTAAACTTATTCGCCGAGAACAACGAATTGAGAATCTATTCCTCGGCTGGTATGCGCAAAGAACTGCACTTTTTATATCTGTTGCCACACGCACCGAGATCATTGCTGGCATGCACCCAATCGAAGAGGAGCGTACGCTGAGATTGCTTAATAACCAATGGTGCTAGTTTGTAACCACAACATGCAGTATGATTCCTGAGAATGCTACTATATGCGGGTTCAGGGAGTGAGCATCTGAACAGAAAATCACTGCCACGTATTCCTG
>PIVW01000383.1 GCA_003353825.1 Chloroflexota bacterium | reverse complement strand
CGGCACAGTTACTAACGAACGGCAATTGATGTCGCCCTACTGCATATGGGCGTCAATAACTGGTACCTACAATATATAGTACCTGATGGTCTAGAGAAATGTGCCATTGTCAAATTAATAGTGAACGGTTATTGATTAACTGTAAATGTAGGAAACAGCCATATGGCGTTTGAGTGCTGAGAACAATGCTTAGGACCGAGAATTCATTTCCCTGCGAGGCTCGACCTTCATTCTGCCCTAAGTCCTTAGCACTGTGGCGTTGATATCGAGCAGTTCCATCAACAATTTAATTATTGGTTATTCGTTATTAATTATTTGGCTGATGCTTTTCGGGCAGTAGCTTTTTCAGGTTAGCCCGCTCCCAACTCGATTAGGACACACCCGTATCAGTTTTGGACGCATTATCAACTTGTGGTCTCGTTTCAACCTGCGGTGGACTCTCTGCCTCTGCTTGTGGGCTGGAAGTCGCCACCGCTTCCGTTTGAGCTTCATCACCGGTTGCTGGGTTCCAGGGACCCTGTCGCCAGGGCGGAGGGCCACGGTGGTAGTGGCAGTGTTTGGCCCACTTTTCTCTTTCGGGCCCATCGGCGGTAGCCCATTTACGGAAACCAAAGAATTTGAAGGCCGCACCAACGAGGGCGAGCAAGAATCCGAAAAACAGAAATATGCCCATCATGCTCAAAAGGTTACCAAAAAACGAGCTTCCGCCCTGAACCATCGCCCTCTGGGGAAAGATAAGGCCTTCTTGCTCGATGGCCAGTTGGCCCATTATGAAACCCTCTGACCAGGCATTGTTGTATATTGCCGACCCGGCCATCAGAATCAAGCCGATGACAATTAGGGCGGCCAGCCAGGGAAATCGTCTGTGATACATAGTTATCTCCTTGAAAGTGAAGTATAGGCAGCAGTTACTGCCTGAAAGGACTTTCTGATCAATTGTGTTTATTCAGAGGGTGCGACGAATTCTCTGGATGGTGACCGGTATTGAGGTCTCTGTAGACGTTTATCGTCTGTTAGGAATGTCGCACCTCATTGACTATGAATATCCCACAAACGTGTGAAGAAAATGTGAATGACTTTGGCAGATCTGGTAAGAAGTAGGGCGTCAGGGTGAGTGTTATAGCTTGAAATACTTCTGGCTATGCAACAGTAATTCCAATTATGGACCGAGAGTGCAACGCACTCAGCGCTACAAAAGGCGAGGTTAGTGGCCGTATATTAGCCGCGCCGGCTAGACCTGAGTGCGTTGCACTCTTTTCTCGGCCGAATTTGAAACTGCTGGCTATACGAACGACCACTTGACGTCCATGATTATCGAATGCTATACTTACGTTTAAGCACACAAGGCTGCTGTAGTCCGTTGTGAAGGTGAATATAGGAGCATTCCCCCATGCCCGGTTTCATTCCCCCAAAACCGATGAAAAATCCTGTCAGGCTCAATAGGATCGCTGGGTTGAGCGAGGCGCAAGAAACCAGTCTTAGCGCGTACTGGATCACAAGCATCCAGGAGTTTCTGGCAATCGCAGAATTGGCAGAAGGTCGTATTCATCTTACCAATATCTTGCACGTCGATCATGCCAGACTAGATGAACTGCTCGAGCGCGCTGCCAACGAAATCCCGCCTGAACGCGGGCCTGGCAAGTCGCTAGAATTTGAAGCGATGATTGCTGAATACAGTACAGGCGCTGTCAAGACCCCGGCTAAACTACGTGCGGGTGAGCGTTATGAAACGATTCCCTTCACGGGTGATCTTCCCAATGTGATTGACTTTACACAGCAGCTTCCCTCTGCCCGTGATCAAGGTGTTCGCGGTACATGTGTGGCTTATGCGGCAGCAGTTGTACGCGAATTGCTCGAGATCCACTATCTCAATACAGCCGGTGTCGAGGCAGATATTGAGGAGGTAAATCTGTCGGAACAGTTTATCTATTGGTGGTGCAAAGAGCAAGACAATTTGCCCGATGTCAACGGCACTTATCCACACTTGGGGATGGAATGTTTGCAAGCTGTTGGGTCGCCGAAAGAACAGGTCTGGCCGTATAACAATAAACAACTTGTCGGCAACGAGGGGCAAGGCCCGCCACCAGGGAATGCCCTGGGCGAGGCCTGGAAATATCGTATCAAACGTGTCATCCGACTGGACCCTAAAAATATCGGGGCGCTTAAGATCGCCTTAACTGATGGCAAAGCATTGTTGTTCTCCATCCCCATTTTCAATTCGTGGTATCAGAGCAGAACCGTACGGCGGCACGGCAAGATCACCATGCCTTTCCCCGGTGAGAAAGCCGATGGTGCGCATGCCATGGCTTTGGTTGGATATGTGGATGACAAAGAGGCGCCCGGCGGCGGCTATTTTTTGATCCGTAATTCATGGGCGCCCTGGGGATTTGATAACCCACAGGGGACTGGGCTTGGAACTATCCCCTATGCATTTATCGAAGCACATAACATGGTGGCTGCCACCGCAGATCGAGCCTCTTTGGCCGATGTGTTCATCCGCAAAAACGCAGAGGATACCGGTCAAACACCAAGTTCCGAGGACCGATTCAATAGCCCGGATATCTGGGTGCGCCGCCTCGATGATGACGAAGAAACACACCAAATGCCGATCGTCGGCCAACCTAATACCATTTATGTCAGGGCGTGGAATGCAGGGCCCGGTGCGGCCAGAGGCGTTAAAGCGACAATCTATGAAGCTGCTGCATCAACTTCGAACTGGCCCATGGACTGGCAAGAAATCGGTGACGTTGATTTCCCAGAGATACTGGATGGAGAATCGGGGATTGCCAGCGTCACCTGGACTCCAACCGATGCTGGGCCTCTCTGTTTTCTCGCCCGTCTGAGTTCGCCCGAAGACCCGGTGCTACACGAGTGGTCGGTGCGTAGCGATAACAATCTGGCCCAAAAGAACATGGTAGTGCTTAACTTAGTTCCGGGCCAGGCTGCGGAATTTATGTTCCGCATGAATGGTTTGCCCGATAAAGTTTCACTGATGGATCTGAATGTGAACCGTAAACAGTTTCCCCGAGGGCGCGTTGCTCTACGCATGGCCGAAAGACAGCGCTTGCGAACTCGCCCACACTTGATAGATGATGAAGCCAAGCTCTCCAATCTCATGACCAAAGCTACCGACCATGAGATGGTGGGGGCAAAAATAACGGCAGATTCTCACAGCAAACCAGGAGAGACGGGGGAGATTATTTTTACCCAACACTATGGCAGATTGTTGGTCGGCCGCCTCGTCGTGCAAGTAAATATCGTTTAAACATGTACCGCCACATAAACGTCGCCGTGCATGTTATTTCGTCCGCAAAAGCCTCAAGCCATTCAATACGACGATAAGGGTGCTGCCCTCATGGCCAACCACGGCCAAGGGTAGAGAAATACCAATTGAGAGGGTGGCAAGGACGAGCAGGACCATGACCCCTAGAGCGATCGCCATGTTCTGGGCGATCACGCGTTTCGAGCGACGCGATAGCCGCAAAGCGAAGGGGAGCTTGGAGAGATCATCTGACATGAGGACGATATCGGCCGTTTCCAGGGCGACGTCGGTTCCGGCTGCGCCCATAGCAATGCCGACCTCAGCCGATGCCAGGGCAGGGGCATCATTGATGCCATCGCCAACCATGGCCACCTTGCTGCTTTCCTGTAGATTTTTGACGACTGTGACTTTGTCGGCAGGCATCAGGTCAGCGAATATCTCGTCGATACCTAAATCCGAGGCGATATACTGCGCCACCTGCTTGTTGTCACCAGTTAGCATGGCAATGCGCTTGACGCCAAGATCTCGTAGCTCGGTAATCGTATAGCTTGCATTAGCACGTGGTAGATCTGCGACCGCGATCAGACCAGCCAAATGTCCGTTGTGATTCGCCAGAATCGTTGTCTTACCTGAAGCCTGTAACTCAGTCAACTCCTTTGGCAGGGCCAATGCTGAATTGCCGTTACTACTGCGGTACAGTTTTTCATTGCCGATGGCGAGTTCATAGCCATCGACCATCGCACTGATTCCCAGCCCCGGAATCGCCTGGAATCGCTCTGGTTTGCTGAGCACCAGACCCCTACGTTGGGCATCACGAACGATGGCCAGGGCAATAGGATGTTCAGAACGGCGTTCAGCACTGGCAACCAAACGCAAAAGTTCATCCTCAGAAAGTGAATCGAACACGATTACATCGGTGACCTCGGGGCGGCCAAGGGTAAGGGTGCCAGTTTTGTCAAAAGCCACACTGTCGACGGTGGCCGCGTTCTCGAGATGAATCCCACCTTTGAAAAGCACACCATTGCGAGCTCCGGCGGCGATGGCAGAGAGAATTGATGCGGGGGTGCTGATCACCAGTGCACAGGGTGAAGCAACCACTAACAAGGTCATCGAGCGATAAAACACATCGTAGAAAGGTTGGTTAAGAATGAAAGTGCCGATCAGGATCACCAATGTAACCACGATCACGACACCAACAGCATACGGGTGGGCGAAACGGTCGATCATACGTTGGGTGGGGGCACGCTCGCTCTGCGCCTCGGCTACCAGATCGATTACCTTTGCCAGGGTGGAGTCCTGGGCATCCTTTGTGACGCGCACATCGATGGCGCCTTCTTGGTTCATGGTGCCGGCGAAGACATCATCGCCAAGTTCTTTGTTAACGGGCATCGATTCTCCGGTTATGGCCGCCTGGTTGATAGAAGTATCTCCGTTGACAACAATGCCATCTACAGACACCTGTTCGCCAGGGCGTATTACAACGATATCACCGGGATGAACTTGCTCGATCGGTACACGCACTTCACTGTCGCCCTGACGCAATGTGGCCTCGCTGGGCCGCAACGCCGTCAACGATTCGATGGCGTTGCGAGTGCGATCCATGGCAAATTCCTCCAGTGCGCCGCTGAGACTGAAGAGGAATAGCAACATAGCGCCCTCCGCCCATTCGCCGATTGCGGCCGCACCGATTGCAGAAGCGATCATCAAAAAATCGATGTTCAGCGTACCATGCCGGAGATCCCGCAGCGCTTCACGTGCTGCTTCATGGCCTCCTGCTATATAAGCCAAGGCGTATAAGAGGATATACAGATTTGGGAAGGTGGGGATTGGGGTCAGTCGCTCTGCCGCCAACCCTAAAAGCAGGAATAGCAGTGTCAATCCAGCCCAGATCAGACCGATATTTCGTTGCCAGAATGATGGCTTGGCTTCATCCGGGCGTTCGGTTACGCGATACCCCATCTCCTCGATACGTCGCTGAACTTCGACGAGAGTACCATCTTCATCGTAGCGCACGCCGACGACGTGGGCGGCCGGATTGGCCGACACATGATGAACACCAGGAATGGCGGCCAGTTCTCGTTCCAATCGCAAGGCGCAATCGCGGCAACCCACACCACCCAATCCCATGGTGCAGTGCTGCGTTCGTTCGCCCAGTTTCACCCCTAACTCGGCGGTAATACTGTCGACTCCCGCGGCGCTTATCTGCTCAGGATCGTAGGCGAGGCATAGCATGCCCTGTTCGAAGTCTATCTTTGCCGAGGCAACGCCCCCGTGATATGCGAGTGCATCAAGCAAAAGTTCGGCACAGACTTTTGCCTCTCGTTCATCTTCTGGCAAGGTGATGGGTACTTCCAAGTTTTTGTTAAGCATGTTTCTTTAGCCTATATTTCGCAGTTTCTGAGAAAGAAATCGAGCAGCGCATGAAAAATAACCCGAAAGTATTAGTGGATTCTGACGAATACTTGTTCTCAGCCTATCTGAAGCATTAGTCAC
>PIVW01000022.1 GCA_003353825.1 Chloroflexota bacterium | reverse complement strand
AACGAATGTCACCTCTCAGGGTAACGCTGGCGCCAATAGTCAATTCAATCGAGTCAGGTTCTGGACGACGTTCACGCCCTAGCATAAAGTTTCTCCACATATTTATTTTCCCGTTTAACCAAGATGTCCTAATAAGGGTCCCATCGATTCACCGCCATGAATGCGCCCTATTGCGTCGGCCAGTAGGGGCGCCACTGAAAGCACCTGCAATTTGGGGTGATTTTTCTCTGGGTTGATGTGAATGGTATTGGTTACGACAAGGTTTTTGATGTAAGCGGCATCGAGTCGTTCCAAAGCACTGGGGAGCAACACCGGATGGGTGATGGTCAGGCACACTTCAGGTCTGGCGCCCGCTTCGACCAAAGCTTCGGCCTGTGATAGAACACTGCCGCCGGCGATGACGTCGTCAAAAACAATCGGAGTTTTTCCCTGGATATCACCGACGATTGCCATCGTCTCCACAGCGTTGAGACCGGTACGCCGCTTATGCATCAATACAAGTGGCACATCTAGAATTCGGGAAAATCGACCGGCCAGTTTAGCTCGACCAACATCAGGAGCCACGACCACTGGATCGATCCAAGATGATTTGCGGACATAGTCAGCAAAAACCTGCATAGCAGAGAGTGGATCGACCGGGATCTCAAAAAAACCCTGCGCCGCCTCGGCATGAATATCCACATAAATGACCCGGTCTGCGCCCATAGATTCGAGTATCGAGGCAACAACACGGGCGCTTATGGCCTCGCGGCCTTTGGCCATTCTTTCCTGCCTGGCGTATGGAAAATAAGGGATGACCACATTGATCGAGTGGGCCGATGCACGGCGGAAGGCATCGACATAAAGCACCATCTCCATGAGATTGTCGTTGACAGGTTCAGAACAAGGTTGGATGATATAAACATCGTCCCCGCGTACCAATTCATCGATCATGACATGTGTTTCTGAGTCGGGCAGACGGCGAGTTGTACTTCGGCCCAGAGGCTTGTTAAGACAACGCGCAATTTCTTCCGCCAGATCGGGATTCGCCGTACCGGAAAAAATCCGTAGTGTATGAAAATTACGAGACATAAGCCATATAGGTTCAACAGGATTTCGTGTGGCCCTAGAATAACACGTGTTGCGTATTGCGTGTTACGTGATCCTCTATACTGCTGGCGGTAAGAAATACACTCGACCTGCATGCACGATACGCTCTGACAGCCAACTTAGGGAGGGTTGAGTGTCGATAAGAATCGATTGTATGAGTATGCATTATATGTTACGATTCTTGCTCGAACAAAAGCTCGTCACCGATCAATACCAAATTACAGTTATTCTCCAATATAATGACCCCTCGACATTGCAGGACCTCAGATCCAGCATATCTCGCAGACCTGCACGGACAGGCCATAGGGCTCGGCTCCAGATTGTTGAACACATCTACTTCATACATACGTCGGGCACAAAGTGATGAATATCGACCAACACAGCAAGTTACTTGTTGCGACAAGTAATCCTGGCAAGCTAAGAGAATACAAAGATATCTTGGCTGATCTGCCATTGGCGATTACTACATTGAACGCCGAGGGCATAATGCTAGAGGTTGAAGAAACGGGCAAGACCTTTGAAGAAAATGCCCTGCTCAAGGCAAAGACCTACGCGCAAATAAGTGGGATGCTCACCTGGGCTGATGACAGTGGCTTAGAAGCTGATGCACTTCATGGCTGGCCTGGAGTGGCATCGGCTCGACATGCCGGCCCTAATGCTACAGATGCAGAGCGCACACAGATTCTGTTGCAAAAGATGCAAAGTGTGCCGTACGAATTGCGAACTGCGATCTTTCGCTGCGTGGTTGCCATTGCTTCTCCCAGCGGTGATGAGATAACTGCAAGTGGATCCAGTAGTGGCGTGATTGCATTCAAACCCAGTGGTGAGGGTGGATTTGGCTATGATCCAGTGTTTTATGTCCCAAAATACGGCCGCACTTTCGCAGAGATAACATCTGAAGAAAAGCATGAACTTAGTCACCGTGGACGAGCGGCACGGCGGGCTCGTATTCTGTTGCGGCGTTACCTAGAACAACGCAGCGATAAAACTTAAAAACGAAGTAACTGACCAAATAAAATCACGAAACTCCACCTTCTTGGAGTTGACCTTTATTTGGTCAGTTACTTCTGGCAAACAACCTGGCCAAAAACCGGCATGAAGCCGACCATGAGTTTGGATTAGAAGTGACTGGCACTGGCTCGTGCTGGTGGACCGCCCGGAAACGTATTTTGCGGTGCCAATCACTTTACAGAATTGCCTCTTAGGATGGTGGTGTAACCCCGTAAGTTATTGAATTCTCGGCCTGCATGGCACCAAACCCGAAGTTGTTAACGAAGGGGTGCCAGTTATTCGGAAAGATTCTGGTCTTCATTCTTCCATAATCGTAACAAGGGAATCCACAAATCGAAACGCTGTCACCCTTTCATCCGTATTCATATCTTCAACAACGGCATCTAAAGATTTCAGGGCTCGATCCCAGGCGTTTTTGACAAGGTCTTGACCGGCAGGTGTGATTGAGACCAGCACTGAACGGCGATCACCATCATCTCGACGGCGATCAACTAGTTCATCTCTGACCAGGCGGTCGATGATACCGGTCATCGTAGCAGAAACCTGATGAGTGGCTTTGGCTAACTGCCCCATAGTAGACTTTCCACCCAGGTTAACCAAAGTGCTGAGCGTAAAGAATTGTGGAACCGTCAGATTTAACTCAGAGAGCTCTTGGGCAAATCGACGATGTTGAAGCCAATTTAAACGAACCAGGCTATCACGCAGATCTGCGTTGATTGGATCTGTAGTGCCACTTCTCACAGCGTTACCGTTTGTTGCATTCATAATCATTCTCCATTTCTCCAGTATACAGATTTATAAAAACTAGATTAATTAGCCTTACAGTATTTTAACGTTGAAGGATTTTTAACTCAAGGGTTTTTGCTTGCGACAAGCTTACAAAACATCGAGCAACATCACATTTTCATTACATCATACCATCATTCTGCATCTACAACGTCATATTACCCCTGATTCACCCCGATCTTCTTGCCAAAGTCTGATATCATGCCGGTTAAGACAATTTCAACAGGATCAAATCCGCCTTAACCTTGCCATAAAACCTGCCACTGCAGATATAACCAAAGCCGGTTGCTCCAACATAACCATGTGCCCGGCTCCTTCAACAATAGTGTAATCGGCATCCGCCATCCTCTCAGCCAGATGGTGTGTGAATTTAACCGGGGTCATCTGATCCTGGCTTCCTGCAATTATCAACGTAGGGGTGTCAATGCCTGAGACCCTATCCCGAATATCGAATTGGTCGCAGGCTTCCCAATCTCCGCGCAGCACATCAGCATCTTGCGCGAGGAAATGCCGTAGATATTGTCTCCGTTGGTTCGGCGTGGCACGGCGACCATGAACCCAATCGACCAAAGTCTGCCCGGTAGACTCACGATCAGTGCTCACACCTTGCAGAATGTCGGGGTGTACGTGCAGTCGCGCAGCTGTTGCAACCAAGACAAGGCCACGGAAGCGTTGCGGATACCGTAATGCGCACAGCATAGCAACGGCTCCTCCCATAGAATGCCCTGCCAACACAAACGCAGATAAATCCATCGCCCTGGCCCAACCCATCACAAATTCACTGTAGTCGCCGATCGTCTTCCGACCTGGCCCTGCCGAACGGCCGTGACCGGGTAAATCGATGGCATAAACGTCGTGATTCGGCAGACGCCTCAATCCTGGAGGCCAATTGAGTGATACACCTCCGGCGCCATGCGCCAGCACCAGGGGGATTCGCTGATTCGTAAGGTCGTCCTGGTGCTCGCTGTAATATACTCGCTGACTCTGTACCGTTACATAGGGCATGTCATGTAGTTTAGCAGAGGATCAAGGGACTATGAAAGCGAGGCAATATGAGTGTTGTGTCACAGGTTGGGTACGCGAAAGCAGGCACTCGCTAGTTGTTGAACGCCTGCCTGCGTCCTACCCAATCTTCATATTACGCCAGGACCAGTTCATGTCCCAGTATTTCAGCTTTGACCATTTCGTAGGGGGTGTCTTCGAGTTCCAAAAGGAACTTTTCGGCTTCCATCGCGGCCATGGCGCCTTGTCCTACGCTTGTAGCCACCTGGCGAAAACGATTGTCCTGAATCTCTCCTGCAGCGAAAACGCCTGGAATGTTGGTGTGCATATTTCTATCGGTCACGATATAACCCTCTTCCATTTCCAATTGGCCGTCGAATATCCAACCGTTTGGGACGTGGCCGATAAAAATGAAGGCACCGTCGGTATCGAATTCGCTGGTCTCACCTGTTTTGACATTTTCCAACGTTACAGAACCCACCGCGCCATTTTCGCCTTCATTGATACTGCTGATGACGGTATCCCAGATGAAGTTTATTTTTTCGTTTTCGAAGGCGCGTTTCTGCAAAATCTTGCTGCCGCGCAGTTCATCACGGCGATGGATTATGGTCACTTTTGCGGCAAAACGAGTGAGGAAAATACCTTCTTCCAAGGCGCTATCGCCACCACCGACGACGACCACTTCCTTTTCTCGGAAGAAAAATCCATCGCAGGTACCACAATAACTTACACCACGACCTGTTAGTTCCTCTTCGCCGGGAATACCCAGCTTACGGGATGCAGCGCCTGTAGAGATGATGATGCTCTTTGTCTTATAGGCGGCGCCGCGCTGAGTGCGAACCGTGAAGGGGTGTTGGGTGAGATCAACCTCATTTACATAGTCATATTCGATGCGGGTTCCGAATCGCTCTGCCTGTTGTTGAAACCGCTCCACCAGCTCGGGTCCTGGCAGACCCTCTGGAAAACCGGGATAATTCTCGATTTCGTACGTGAGTGCTACCTGACCCCCAATCTCATTACCCGTCAGCAACAGAGGATTGAGTTGGGCGCGTGATGTATAAAGTCCGGCTGTAAAGCCGGAAGGACCACTACCGATGATGATGACGTTTTCAACTGACATAGTTTATATTCTCCACGATTTGCGTGATAGGTTTACGATTTAATGACGACTCTTTGACGCGGTTAAATAACAAATAGTTACCTCCCTCAGGTTACTTCCGCTTGGACATCGGCACGGGGTGCGGCATGGTCTAACTCGCCCATGGCCGCTGCTGAGAGAATTAGCAGGACGATGGCAGCCGTTTCTGTACGCAATGTCCGGGCTCCCAAACTGACAGGGTGGGCGCCAGCATTACGAGCCATATCGACTTCATGAGGGTCGAAACCACCTTCTGGACCAACGAACAAAGTCAGGGGCCAGGACGCGTTCTGTAAGGCTTCACGAACGGGCTTCAGTGCTGTTACGGTGGGGATCAAACTGAGTCCCTTCTTTTCGGCAAGGGCCTGTTCAAATGTGATAGGGTCAGCCAGTACCGGCAGGCGACCACGTCCGCATTGTTCGGCAGCCTCTTGGATGATACGCCGCCAACGAATCCATTTTGATACGCCCGGCTGACGGCGTAGGGTGCGTGTCGTCAACATTGGTTGAAACAGAGTCACACCTAGTTCCACTCCTTTCTGCAGGATCCATTCGAATCGTTCTCCACGAGTGAGAGCCTGGCAAAGTCTTAGTTCACCCCCGGGTTCACCACCCGCAGGCGAACTGCTTAAAATCCGGCCTTGTGCTTCAGTCCTTCCTAGATAATGCAGTTGTACATGATAACAAACCCCTTCTCCGTCGAGAACGAGCACTTCGTCCCCCTTACCCATCCGTAGTACTGACCGAAATTGACGCGCCTGTTCAGGCGTAAAACGTACGCGGTCAGAATCTATTAGTTCAGTTGGCGTGAAGAAGCGATGCATGGCCATATAGGTGATCGATCTGAGGCAAAGTCATTGTCTGGCTCAAAATCCGCAGCGCCCTCAGGCGCTGTGCCCGGACCCTGAGAGGGTCTTTGTACTTTCAGCCCGATACTTCCAGTATCTGATCGAAATTGGCAACTTTCTGCTTAACAATGCACTAGCAATTGCAAACATTTGGGTGATGGGTGCGCCAAAACCGATAATAATGACAGGATGAGTCAAACGCAAATCTATGCGCGATGAACTGCCAAAGCCACCCAATCTCCGTCGCGTACAGAATCCAGGAGGCTGAGCCCCGAGGCGGCCAGTGCTAGTTCAACAACATGGCGGCGGGACTCGATGATTCCAGATAACAACAGGATACCATGGCATGTCAATCGATCCGCCAGATTTTGACGAAGAAGCAAATTCGCGATCACGTCGGCAAGGATATTGGCGCACACAAGCTCGTAAGCACCAGATATGGGAACCGAATCTCGTACGATTTGAACACCTTTCTCTACTTCATTGAGTTGGATGTTGTTCTCTGCCGTAGCCACTGCTTCAGGATCAATATCGGTAGCAAGGACGTGAGATGCACCCAATTTCATGGCGGCCACTGCCAGAATGCCAGATCCGGTACCCACATCCAACATCGAATCACCGGGCGAGAGATGGCGTTCCAGTAGTTGTAAAAGCAGTTGTGTCGAAGGGTGCGCACCGGTGCCAAAGGCCATACCAGGATCCAGCCAGACCACGTGGTCGCCTGATACTATTGTAGGTGTCTCCCAGGTGGGTGAGATGATCAGATGCTCTCCGATACGTAACGGGTAGTAATGTTCTTTCCAGACTTCTGCCCATTCGTCGGCCTGCCAACGCCGAAGCTGGAGTTCACCATATAGTTCTGAGCTGGGCAACGCTTGCAAGCGCTGATTGAGGGCAGCAATCCCTGCTGCCTGGCCCTGCTCTTCTCTTAGATAGACCCGCACCTTGATATGAGCATGATCGGTTTCACCGTAAGGGCCAAATCCACTAAGCTCGATGGCAGCATCTCCCCGCGCAAAGGTCTCTAGTTCGGCCACAGCAGAGCTGGCGGCTTCGTGTCCTGACTCTGTCGTGAATATGGGCAAGGCCAACTCAACCAGGCGCGACATGTTCGTTTACCTGCAACACTACAAGCCAAAAGCTTCTTTCATGCGGTCGAAAAAGCCGGGGCCTTCTTTGTCGATACTTTCTGGACCAAGCAGTTCTGACAATTGTTCAAACAGAACGTTTTGTTCTTCGGAGAGCTGGGTGGGGATGCGTACATTGATAGTGATCAGCATATCGCCTCGGCCACTCTTGCGCAAATGCGGCACGCCCAATCCTCGTAAGCGCAAACCCTTACCAGGCTGCGTTCCTGGCAAGATTTTCACCATCCTGGGACCGTCCAGGGTGGGAGCTTCTACCTCCGCCCCCAAGACCGCCTGAGCCACATTGATCGGTAACTCCAGCAGGATATCGTCCTCACTCCGCAAAAAAATCTTGTGGGGTTTGACGCTGATAAACACATAAAGATTACCCGGTTCACCACCACGCATACCAGGCTCTCCCTCGTTCGGCAGGCGAATTCTGGTTCCATCATCGACCCCTGGGGGAATCTTGACCCTGAGGCGTCGTGTGTTCTCGACCACCCGTTCTCCATGGCATTGCTGACAGGGCGTTGTCACAACTTCGCCTTCGCCTCGACACCGGGGGCAGGTTGTCACATTGACAAAAGAGCCCAGAATCGTCTGCTGGCGCTGCCGCACTTCACCTGACCCATTACAAGTTGGACAACGCATCGGTGTCGTGCCAGGCTCAGCTCCCACCCCTTCGCAACGGGGACAGGTTTCGTGACGCGTGACCTTGATCTCTTTCTCGGCGCCGAGCACCGCTTCTTCAAACTCGACAGCAAGATTGTAACGCAGATCTGACCCGCGCACAGGTCCTCGCTGCGATCCACGCCGAAAACCAAAACCTCCGCCGAAAAACTCTTCGAAAATATCTGCGAAATCAGAGAAGCCAGCGCCTGGCGCTCCGCCAGCGGCGCTCTGTACGCCAGCATGACCGAATCGGTCATAGGCTCCACGTTTTTCGGGATTACTCAGGACCTCATATGCCTCATTAATCTCTTTAATTCTATGGTCGGCATCATCTCCTTTATAGATATCTGGATGATACTGCTTGACCATCCGTCGATAGGCGCGCTTCACATCTTCGGCAGAAGCATTTCGATCAACGCTCAGGATTTCATAATAATCTCGTTTGTTACTCATACGACTCGCTGTAGGTGATTACCCTTTGAAGGCCACAGACATTGTCGACGCCTATTCGGGGCTTGAATTCGTTTAGAAATGGATCATTGCTCATCTTCGATCGACTCACTTGACTCCCAACTGATAATCCATATGCAGAGTCCGGCAAGAACGACGGTGGCCAGGGTGAGAACCAGCCATTGTGTGCCGCTGAATCCGACATGCCTGGCCGAGAAATACAAAATAACCAACATACCGATCGCCAAAATGGCAAATGAACTCAGATTCGGGTGTTCGTCCCAAAGTTTTCTAATCATGTTCATAAGAATGTACGGGAGCTGAAGGTTGCAGAGGATACCTCAATCACACCTGAGTCGCCAAACCCAGACGGTGCCAGGCTCGGTCAATTTGCGCCTGGAGGGCTTCAAGACTGCCGCTATTATCGAGTACGACATCTGCCTGACTGACCTTGAAGGACTGCGGACTCTGTGAACGCATTCTCGACTCGGCGGCCTGTCTGTTCATATTTCGGGTTGTCATCAAACGCGCGATCTGTTGTTCGAGCGGAGAGGTAACTACCCAGACCTGATCACAAAGAGCCGATGACATACCGGCTTCCAACAGTTTGATCGCTTCAATCACAATGACAGCCTCTTCAGCTTCCTCCGTTTCGATACCGATCTGTACGTAAACCGCCGGATGCATGATCTGCTCCAGCAAGGACAATTTGTCATGATCATCGAACACGATGCGACCTAGGGTGGGTCTATCGATAGCACCACTGCTGTCTAGGATATCAGAACCAAAGGCCTCGACAATCGCATCATAGGCGCGGCCACCTTGGGCCATCACTTGATGCGCTACTTTATCCGCATCAATGGTACGCGCCCCCTTCGCACGCATCATCTCCAGGATGGCGCTTTTTCCTGTGCCGATATTTCCGGTAAGACCGATGATAGTGGATGAATTTGACATGATGGTGGGGATTTCCTGCTTTGAGATTGGCCAAGCCAGACATCATTATGCCATAGCCGCCCAGTGTTCGATGAGTGCCTCCAGGTCTTGTTCGATTTGAGCATATCTATCTCCCAATCGTTGAACCTCCGCCAGTTGCTGACGTTGGCTAGCATGTTCAAGAGCTTGTCCGATCTCGGCCAGATCAAGCTCCAATGCATGGATTTTCATTTCCATTGCTACCGCTTCAGCCTGTCGTTTTTCCACTTCTCGCCGGTCCCGGCGTTTGGCTCGCGATTGTTCTCGATGCTGCTGGGCGTCCGAACGTGGCAGTTGCTCGACAACAACCTCGCCCTTTGCCTCACGGCGTGCTGCCAGATATGCGCTGTAGTTGCCCTCATAATCCTGCAGATAGTAGTTATCTATGTTCCAGACTTGGGTGGCAATGGCATCGATAAGGTAACGATCGTGTGATACCAGCAAAACAGTACCGTTGAATTCGCCGAGCATGAATTCCAAGACTTCTTGGGATTCGATATCGAGATGATTGGTTGGCTCATCCAGTATCAGGAAATTGGCATTTTCACGGCCGAGTCGTGCCAAAGCCAAGCGACTGCGCTGGCCACCGCTGAGGGTTCTTGTAGTTTTGAATACGTCGTCACCAGAGAAAAGAAATCGGGCGAGTATGTGCCGGGCCTCTGAAACAGAAAGCCGGGGATCAGCGCCTAGTAAGGTGTCGAGCACTGTAGCCTTTGGATCTAAAGCAGCCTGCACCTGAGCCAGGTACCCCAAACGGAGACTGGCTCCTAAACGCAGTTCGCCCTCCATCGGGGGAATCGAACCCAACAGGGTCTTGACAAAGGTCGTCTTTCCAGAGCCATTGGCTCCTATAATCCCCACGCGCTCGCCACGCTTGAGCACGACATCCTCTGACCTGAACAACATGGTATCTTGCTCGGAGACGGGCGCCTTTGCCTTGTAAACATAACCGCCGGAGCGTTCTTCGCTGGCTACTTTGGCAGGATGGGCATAATACCCGACCGCGAGATCTTTCGAGGCCAGAACCAACGTGCCGCTGCGTAAACGATTTTGCATGGTCAACTGCATACGTTGGCGATGCCGCGGCGATGAAACGCCATTCTGTTTGAGCATTCTCTGTAAGCGCGTGCGCCGCCCCTGGGCCTGTCGTGTATTCTGCCCGGCAATGTTACGGCTAATGTAGTCCTGCTCTTTGCTAACAAAAGCCTGTTGTGCTTCGTACTCTTTACGTAGTCGTTCTTGCCGGCCAGCGCGTTGGATAACATAATGGCTGTAATTTCCACGGTAGTGGGTCAATTCACCCCACGCCATCTCCCAGATTTTGGTGGCGACTCTGTCCAAAAAATACCTGTCGTGGGCGACGATAACCATGGCGCCATGCCAACTGAGCAATGTGTTCTCAAGCCATTCTACTGCACGTAGATCTAAATGATTAGTGGGCTCGTCCAAGAGTAACAGATCAGGTCTTTGCAACAGCAGACGGGCCAACAGCGCACGTGTACGTTGTCCACCACTTAGGTGCACCAGTGGCATCTCAAACTGGCCAGATCTGAATCCCAGACCTGTCAGCGTCTGGCGAATACGCAAAGGATAATCATAACCTCCTCTCACTTCAAACGCGTGCTGACGTCTGGCATAGGTCTCTAACACATCTTTGCCAGCCGATGGATTCGACATCTTGAGTTCAAGGCCCTGCAGAGCAGCCTCTTCCGCTCGCAGATCGTCGAAGACTTCGAGCATATCCTCCCACAATGTCTTTTCACCAGGAGATGGTGGATCCTGAGGCAAGTAGCCGACCTTCAATCCCTTACGTTTGAATACCGCACCCCCTGTGGCTTGCAGGTCTCCGGCGATGATGCGCAACAGGGTGGTTTTGCCTTCGCCATTGGGCCCCACCAGACCGATACGGTCACCCTCTGCGGCAGCACAAGTCACCCCGTCGAAGACATCGAGGGGGCCGTAGGACATGGCCAGGTTTTGAGCGGTGAATAACGACATAATACGCAAACATCAAGGGATGTCCGCGTATTATAACATCTTTGTCAGGATTTCAGGGAAGCGGTAAGTCCACTTTGGCATTGGCAGTACGCCTCCGTTCGTAGCAGGCGATAAATCGTCGTGCTTGGTCTGCATCAGCGCTAAAGCGCTTACTACGAACTTTAGAAAATCAGAGCGACATACGAAATACCGATCCATAGAATTGTGCTAACGATAAGGACGATCCAGAATTCCCTTTTGCGTTTCTTGTGATTGAACACAAACATGCCCAGCCAACCCCCAAGAAAGCCACCGGCAAGGGCAAGGGCGTGTAAGACGATCTCCGGCACCCGGCCACCTCCCAGTTTCGCCTCCATCTTATCATAGCCGTACAAAGCAAATGTCGTCGCTGTCATAGCCAAAAGCCAAGAGAGGTACGCCGAGGTGATGCCCAACCACAAAAGAGCTACGAAGGCGAGAAGCCCCAAGGCAATGGCAATATAGGTATACGTTCGTTTAGGAGATCGTTTGCTCATAATTCTCTCTACATAATATGTCATTGGCGGGAGTTTACCTACTCTTGAGTTGGTGCGCTCTCGTTGATGGCGGTGGTAGACTGACTTTCAGACAGCAAAGTTTGAATAGCCTCGATCGTTTGGGCCGAGTCTTTGAAGTGTACAGCTTCCATGCCGGCAGCACGTGCCCCTTTTATGTTCTCTCGCCGATCATCGACGAACACCGTCTCTTGGGGAAGGACGCCCAGTTGCTCCGCTGCAAGGCGATAGATCCGCACATCTGGTTTGGCTATACCTTGTTCGGCTGAGATGAGCATCGTATCCACTTCCTGATCCAAGGCGAATTTGTCGACGAACATGGAGCGGGCATCTGACCAGGCATTGCTAAGGATAGCGGTTTTGTACTGAGGGCGTAGCGACCTCAGCAGCGCAATCAAATCCTGATCGAGAAATTCTCCCGCCCAAAAATCGTGCTCCAGTTGCCATAGGGCAGCATCATTGAGACCGTAACGGATGGCAATATGCTGCCAGATGGCGATCTCTGGCAACAAGCCGAGTACGGCACGATGAGACACATCTGAATCAAAGACCATACTTGCCAATTCATCTGGCTGTAGCCCAAGGCGTAACTCCCATTTATGGCGGCCTGGTGTGTCAGCGATGTGCACCAGCACCCCACCAAAATCAAAAACAACGGCGCGGAAGGTCATGTTGTTTCTCCTGGCGCAACTTCCTCTGTTTCGTATTGCAACGGAGGCAGTTGCGCTTTGTCTTGACGATAAAGATAAAAATTCCAAATCAAACGGCTCAAGTCATTCATAAGTGGATTACTGAAGTCCCAGACGACCCAGCCTTGCTGGTAGACGAAAATCGAGAGGGCGTAGGGGCCTTCGGGGCCATAGATGAGGGCGACATCGCCTTGAGTGTCCGTGCCATAGCCATGCTTGTGTGCCACACGGGTATCCTTTGGAACACCATATTTAATGAGAAAGCCCATTGGATTCTTCTCCATCCAGGCGATCAGTTCCTGGCATTCTGCCGGAGTCAGGTTATTGCTGTTCGCGGCTAACAGATTTCCACCCCCTTCTGCGCAATATCCGATTTCGGCCAGAATGCGGCCGATATCGGCGGGTGTGGTCTGCATGGCTGGATCAGGAAAGGTATTGTAGTCGGGATTGGTATTGGCGGGTGTCTGTATGAAGGGGGGGCGCAGGTTGCTATCGTAAGGTATGGCGATAAAGGTATTTTCAAGGCCCAACTGGCGCGAGAAGTCGGTCACTATCCTGGCCCCGGCCACAGTATCGCCGTTGCCCAAATGATACATAAGGGCGTTGGCAGCAGCATTGCTGGCGGTCTCTGAGGTGACCAATTCATTGATCCAGCGCTGCAGGTTCTCGTCAAGAGGCTGCTCGAGATCATAATAGAGTTTGAGTAAAATGGGTAGCTTGACGGTGCTCATACCAGCAAAGGCTGTATCACCATCGATGTCGATTTCTGTACCAGTTCCGAGATCCTGATAGTACAAGCTGTAGATTCCTGGGAATTTATCGAGCCGTTGGCGCAAGGCCGCTTCCAACATCGCAAAGTCAGGGGGTAACGCCGGCTTTAGATTCAGTTCAAGTTGTGCATGCCGGTTATGGGAGCTGGTAAAGGCATGGAGGATATTGATGGCGCTCTCGTTGAGATTAGCATAACGGCCAGGTTGACCATCGACAAAGGTCAGCGTGTCCAGCTTAGCATAGGCGGGCGTGGGATCATTGTCGTATTTGCGGGCTTGTTCTTGCAGCCAGGAGCCCAGTTTCAAACGGTCGTACCTGTAGATCAGGGCAACATCATTCTCAACGGGTTGGCGTTCCAGCACGTAGAGTAAAAAATCTCGCACACCATACCATCCCCGACCATAAGCTTGTGCTTCCGCAACCATTGTCTCAGCATCGATCTCGAAACCAATCTCCTGGGGATGGAGAACGATGCGCCGGTCGCTATGGGTGACCAATATCGGGCTTTCGAAAATACTGCGGATATTTGTTGCGGCCTCTACCGTTGTCTGGCCCCCAATATTCGCCCCTGCCAGAAGCACACCCGCCGGTATAGCATCTTGAGTGTCCCTGTAGTTTAGATACTGGGGGCCGATCAGTACAACGGCAGCAGCCACCCATAAAATCACGAGTATGCGAATGGCATTCATAGAAAGAGAGCCAACTCACTCCCACTCGATGGTGGCAGGAGGTTTGGAGGTAATATCATACACGACGCGATTCACACCATCAACTTCGTTGACGATGCGAGTCGACATGCGCCCCAATACATCATAGGGTAATTTGGCCCAATCGGCAGTCATAAAATCATCGGTGGTCACCACCCGTACGGCGACAGCGTTGGCATAGGTACGGTAATCGCCCATAACACCGACTGTATTGACGGGTAATAATACGGCGAATGCCTGTGAGGTCGATCGGTATAGATTCGAACTCTCCAATTCTTGGATGACGATGGCATCTGCCTTACGAAGCGTTTCCAGACGATCCCAGGTGACCTCACCTAAGATGCGAATAGCGAGCCCTGGCCCCGGGAAGGGATGGCGCCAGACAATGTGTTCAGGCAGACCAAGCGCAAGCCCCAGGCGACGCACTTCATCCTTGAACAGATAACGCAGTGGTTCGAGCAGTTCGAATTCGATATCTTCTGGCAAGCCACCGACATTGTGATGGGTCTTGATGGTGTGAGCTGATTTTTCGCGCCCGCTGGCAGCACTCTCGATAACGTCAGGGTAGAGCGTTCCCTGAGCGAGGAAACGGTAAGGCTGGCCGTCGTCCTTGCTGGCAAGACGGCCAGCCTCGCTTTCGAAAACGCGCACGAAACGATGGCCGATGGCATTGCGTTTGGCCTCGGGGTCCTCGATACCCTGCAGATCAGCAAGAAATTGCTCGTTAGCATCGACGGCCACGAGATGGATGCCGTGCGCCCGTTGGAATGTATCGATCACAGCGTCGGCTTCGTGTAAACGCAGTAAGCCATGGTCGACGAAAACACAGGTCAATTGATCGGCGATCGCCCGATGTAGCAGAGCGGCGGCAACTGAAGAATCGACGCCGCCACTGAGGCCACAGATCACCCGATCCTGGCCAACTTGTGCACGTATCTGCGAAATAGTCTCATCGATAAATGTAGCGGGTGTCCAGTCGGCATGTAATTCAACGACGTCGAACAGGAAATTACGTAAAAGATCGAGGCCCTGCTGGGTATGCTGGACTTCGGGATGAAACTGTACGGCGTAGCGTTTGCGTTCGATATCGCCGATGATTGCAATGGTGCCTCCATGCGATCCCCCGAATATTTTCCACCCATCGGGTAGTTCATCTACATGGTCACTATGGCTCATCCACACCTGCAGGTCATCTGATAATCCATCCAATAAGGGTGCGCTTCCGGTCAGTGATATTTTGGTATGGCCGAATTCACGGGCGCTGGCAGGGGCAACATGGCCGCCCAGGGCGTGTGCGAGCGCCTGCATCCCGTAACAGATACCAAGTACCGGCTTTTCACTGGCGAGAACGATCTCAGGAAGGCGTGGGGCCTCCGCTTCGTACAGGCTGCTGGGCCCACCAGAGAGGATATAGGCATCGGCGCAGCTTAGCCGGTCTGTATCTTCATCCCAGTGTATTAGCTCGCTATAGACGCCAAGATCACGCACTCGACGAGCGATTAGTTGGGCGGTTTGAGAGCCAAAGTCGATAACGGCGACAGTTTGATGGTTGGGTTTCATCGGATCAGTTGGGAAAACATCGAATCAGGTTGGGTCTGCTATTTTACCTTAGGGTGGTTGGATTCTCCATACGACTGCACTGTAGAGTGTCATAGTCATGTTGAGTTTTGTCTGGCGCCAGTGCCAATATGACGGATGAAGAAACCCCAATGGCGTTTCTGTTTGACACGCTCGCAGGCTTATGATTAGCCATGATGGGTAAGATTCAGGGGTTTTAGGGGCTCATAATACAGGGTGCGGAGTGGTAACAACAATCACCAGGTTTCGCCCTTACATTCCCATGACATCGAGGATGATATGCCTATGAGCAAAAGAAAATCTCGAAAGAAAAATAAAGCTGTCGCCAAAGGATCTCAGCAGAAGGTCCAGCCCGTTCATTCCGATCCACAGACAACCGAAAACCCTGGGTCTGCAAAATCTAAACGACAGGCCAAGCAGGAACAACGCCAAAGCAGACAACGTAACCGCAGAACTGGGCTGGCTGTTGTCGCAGTTTTACTCGTCACCTCGTTGGCCGTCGTCTTTGTGATCCAGAATCAGACAAGTCGCGCGGCTCGGGCTACAGCCCCTCCCCTTGACTTGCCAGACCCATCCATTGGCTCGGATATCGCCCCTGTAACCATCGTCGAATATGGAGATTTCGGCTGCCCTAGCTGTCTCTCCTGACACCGGGCCGGCATCAAACAAGCTATTCTGGATCGTTATGGCGACCAGGTACAGTTTGTGTGGAAGGATTTTCCGGTAATAACGCCGCGATCACCCGAAGCTGCAGAAGCTGCCCACTGTGCTGGTGCTCAGGGAATGTTCTGGGATTATCATGATTATCTGTATGAGAATGCAGAAGGTGATCTGCGCACCGACTCACTCAAAGAATATGCCACAGCCATTGGCTTAGATGAAGCAGCATTCAGCACCTGTTTAAACGCAGGCCAAACCTCAGACAAGGTCAGAGAGAACCTGCAACAGGCCAGGGGCCTGCACCTGCGCGGTACGCCAAGCTTCACAGTCAATGGAGAGATCCTGCCAGGCCCACCCAGTTTCCAACAATTGCAACAACTCATCCTGGCAGCGCTCTGATATCCACGTGTTGCGTAGTGCGTGTTACGTGATGGTTGTGCTAACGAACCACGCCTTTCTAGGATCATCCAAGAATATGTTCCCCTATTGTGTCTTCTCGATAAATTGTGGTGTCTCACCCAGACCTGTCAGATTTTCGCTGCAATCGAGTCAGCTAATCTAGTTGCAATAGCAGCGATTCGTTATTGAGTACGTGCGCTCGGAAATCTGACAGGTCTGTGCCTCGAATTATTGAAATGATGCCCCTATCTGTCATTGCGAGGCTGTAAGCCGTGGCAATTCACAACCAACATGCTTGGGGATTGCTTCGGGGTTACGCCCACCGGCAATGACTCAAACAGGAAGCAATTTCTAGACGATTACTTAAGAGCCACGCAAATTCCGAAAGAGCCTATTCACTTAAACATGCCAACAAAAAACCGCCTGACATACGGGTGGTTTTTTGTTGGCATGTTGTCAGGGCTCAGGCGTCAACCACCTCGGCGTCTGACTCAGGTTCAGGTGTTTCGGGAGCAGGTTCAACTTCTTTAGCTTCAGCGACGGGCAATGCAACAGGCTCGTCCGATTCTATGTCAGAAACTTCCTCCCCAGTCGAATCTGCATCAGACTTGGCGGGTGGTTGATAGTCTTCAGGCGCTTCGGGGATAACGATCCAGGCGATGATGTAAACCAAAATGCCGCCGCCGCCCCAGATCACCAAAAACAGCAAGACCAGGCGGATTAAGGTGGAATCGATGCCAAAGTACTCGCCAAGACCACCACAGACCCCGGCGATCATGCGATCTTCAGTCGAACGATAAAGTCGTTTGCCAGACATGTTTAGAACTCCTTCAATTACAATGGATGGTGTGTTGGAACTTGTGTAACTCGGGGTTGCGGCCCTCTTGGTCCACGCCGTTCCAGATTTTTCATGGTTTTGGACGGTGCAAACAAGGTTCCGGAACTTGCTCGTTTGCCCTCTTTCGCTAGGTTTCTAATCCTTTATACGGGCGAACCGAGTCTGAGGTTTCGTTTCCTAGATAAAAGAAACACCGCCTCAAGGGCGGTGTCGACCAGATAAGACCAGCAGTTTGATTCTATAGACCCGATGCACGCAGGTGCGCACTCAGTTGAAAAACTGTGACACTATCAGGGTTATACCGAACCTGCACCTGTCCACTTTTCTCATCAGACAGAACCCGATCAACGCCGGGCAGGTCGAATGCTTCCTGTACTCTGTTTTGCCAATCACTGCGGTCTGTGCTGTCAACCCATAGCGTAGACCATATCAATTCCTGTGCCATTTCAACCTCACAAAAGTATCGAATACCTGCGATAATGGACTTACGCAGTAAAAAAACCAAGCCCTGGATGACACGAATTCACACGAGAAATCAGAATATTTCCGATAATTCAACGGAACCGTGACATATGCGCAAATGCGCCGGTGAGCGTAGGACTAAGGACAGAATAACTTACCGATTTGCTTCCTGGAATGACGGTAGAGTTTCGCAACTTATTGAATTCTCAGTCCTTAATCTGAATGTCGGAGCTATTATAGCATCTGCCTGTAGGGATGTGGAAACCGTTAAGACTTCCATTCATACTCGGCGACCGGCACTGTAAAGGTGATCGTTGTCCCCCGCCCTAAGCTGCTCTCCGCTCGAATGGCGCCGCCATGTTCCTCGACCCACCGTTTGGCGATAGCTAATCCCAATCCTGTCCCCCCAGTGGCTCTTGTACGCGACTCATCACTACGGTAAAAGCGATCAAAGATATAGGGTAGATAATCGGGAGCAATGCCGGTCCCCGTATCCCGCACAGAGATCTCGACCTCCCGCCCCTGTTGTCTGGCCCCGATCTCGATGTCATCTCCTTGTGCGGAATAGGCGATGGCGTTGCTCAACAAATTACGCAGAACCTGACCAATTCGCTTCGTATCCACCGCTACGAGTGGTAACCTATCTGTAAGAAGGGTTTTTATGTGCAGGTTTTTTTCCAAGGCTTCTGGTTGAGCGCGGGCGACCGCAGTCTCGATCAGTTCCTGTACCTTAATTGGACGGCACTGAAGAGTCAGATTACCGGCCTCAGATTGCGCCAGGTCTTGCAGGTCATCCAGCAAGCGAGTGAGGACCATGGTCTCTTCGTGTAATGAATCGATCAGGATGGGGCTGGGATCAATGACACCATCACGAACAGCCTCTAAATATCCACGAACATTGGAGAGGGGTGTGCGCAACTCATGGGCGATATCACTCACCATGTTACTACGAAGTTCTTCTTGATGCTGCAGGCCACCCGCCATAGCATTAAAAGCATGCGCCAGTTCACCGATCTCATCGCGAGATTCAACCTCTACGCGTTGATTAAGATCACCCTTTTCCATTTTTCGGGCAGCTGCAGTCAGCGCCTCCACAGGTTTGAGAATTTGCCGAGAGAACATTGTAGTAAGCGCCAAACCCACAACACCCGCAACAAGGATTGCCAATAAAAGTTGCCGGTTGACCGAACCTAAAAATAAGGTCGCTGAATTGGATTCCACGGCACCGGTCGAAGAAATATAGACATAGACCTGCGGGCCATCGGGGGTATCAATCAAGACGGTTGGTGGGCCGAAGGCGGGATATTCCGCATCCTCTAAAAGAATTCTCTGGATCCGCTTTGCCATGTCATCCCCGAGTGTACCCTCAGAATCGGCAATAACCCGACCCCTGGCATCGGCGAGAATGATACGATCGCCAAAGACCATACTCAATTGTTCTAGCAAAGGCTCGACATTCCGCCAGTTTCGATTTTGGCGATAGTGCACCAGAAGCTCGGCCATGGCCCGGCCCCGCTGCGTGCTCTCAGTGTCGATATAACGCTGAAACTCGTTCGATGTGGCTCGGCTACTGAAAATCGCCACGACCGCCAGGGCGACGAGGATAACAACGAGTAACGCCAGCATTAAACGCAGGCGTAAACTATGAAGCATGAGCTCCGTCATCCAGTTTGTAGCCAACGCCATAGACTGTCTGGATATAGACAGGGTTGGCGACATCTTCTTCGACTTTGCGACGCAGGTTCATCACATGAACATCTACCGTTCGTTCCAGACCTTCGTAGTTGTAACCAAATGCCTCTATCAATAAATCGCTTCTGGAAAAGACACGTCCTGGATCACTACTCAGTACCTCGAGTATATTGAACTCTTTCGGGGTTAAGAGAACGGATCGGGTGCCAACTCGTACTTCATGGCGTAAAACATTCACTACAAGCTCCCCCACCCGAATTTCATCCGCTGCTTTCACCTCTACAGTGCCGGTACGCCGCAAAACAGCGCGTAATCTCGCCGTCAGTTCTAAAGGACTAAACGGCTTGATAATATAGTCATCTGCACCAAGGTTCAATCCCCTCAACTTATCATCCTCGGTTGTGCGGGCCGTAAGCATTATGATGGGGATAGAGGATTTTGCGCGAATCATCCGACAGACATCAAGCCCATCGATCTCCGGCAGCATAAGATCTAAAACAATCAGATCTGGTGTCATTCGACGCGCAAGATCAAGCGCCTGTTTGCCATCATAGGCAACGAGGACCTGATATCCCTCTCGTTCCAGATAGAGTCGTATTAGATCGACTGCTTTTTTATCATCATCTACAACGAGAATTCGTTGGTCTATCAATATCTTAACTCCTGTCCGATCACCATCAGCGCCTCACTCGGTTCCTTGCGCCGTCTCCAACCCGGCGAACGTCACGAAAGCTATGACGAATAGTGTAAGCAATGCCCACAATATGCGCCCGCCGAACGCAAGTAATAACTCGAACCAAGGATAGACTTTACCACTCAGATCGAGAGGGACGCGCTTATTCTTGGGTGATTCAGAATCAGCGACAGATGGGGGACTTCCAGGGAGATTGCCATAGTCTCTCTTTTGTCAACAATAATATTTGAGTATAGCAACCCCAATGCGTTTGAGCAATTTCCCCTAAAGTCAAGAACCCTGGCCACCATTCAAAGCCTGTGCTTTAGCAATGACTTGGTGACGAAGTAAACACCTTGCCGCCTTGTCGCCCCTTCACCTTGTCAGATGAGAGATCAAGATCAGCAATAATTTGTCGACGATTTTTGATTAAGCGCCTGGCGATTGTTCCCAGACTGCGCTGAGAAAATCAGGCCCCGCTGGGGCAGGTAGCAAGTAGCAGGTGCGAATGTGGTTGTAGACAAGATTGGACTTGCCACTTGACCCTGGCGGCCAGGAACAAGACACGGATAGAAAAAAACGGAGATGGAAAACTACGAGGAATCAGTGTTTTATTTAATCCGTGTCTTCCCAAATGATAATCTGCTATCGATGATTTTTGGTTGATAATTTTGCGTAAGTGGCTACTGTTCGAGATAAATCCGGGCTTTGCTCGCAGAATCGCCATCAGGAGCGAGCATCAGATAGCGTAAAAAATGTGGAATCGCCGCTTCCCTTTCCCCGGCGCCCCAGAGAAACTCACCCCAACGATAATGTACACTGGCAAAATTAGGGGCAAGTTCTGCCGTCTTCTCAAAATAGGCCAACGCCTCACTTTCGCCCCCCTGTTCGGCATACACTTCTGCCAGAGCAAATATAATGGCAGGCGTGTTCGGCATCAGCTGATCGGCACGCTGGTAGGCGGCAAGCGCCGCTGAAAGCGACCCCTCGATCCGTAGGATATCGCCCATCAGTTTCTGTCCTCTTGGTTCCATGGGATGAAGTGCCAAGATCTCCACAGCAATGCCTTTGGCCTCCTGTAAGTCTCCCATCTGTATGAGCAGCTCGGCTCTCTGCACCTGGATGCGCAAAACTGAGGAGCTATCCAGACGGCCGGAAAAAGCGGATTGCGCCCGTTCATAAGCGCGTACGGCGTGTTCCAGATCCCCCTGCTGCAAAAGCATATCGCCGCTTCTAACCCACGCATCTGCGGGAAGCTCATGAGCCTGTTCAAGATAACGCAAAAGCTCTGCGCCTTGCCCCGAAGCAGCTAGAGCCACTACTAAACTGTCCTGCAATACGGTGGGATCAGGCAGGAGCGATTCGGCCATACGCAAGGCGTCTAATGCCGATTTCGGCTGGCCCAATTGAAGATAAACTTCACCTAACATCTGGTAGGTCAACCCAGAATCTGGTTGGCGAGACAGCAATTCATCTTCGGTAATACGCACAAGTCGCTCATACTGCCCTGATTGCAGTAGCGCTGATGCCAGGTTTTCCCAGTACCGGATGTTGTTTGGGCGGATTTCTACCGCAGCCTGATATGCATCAGTAGCTTCATCGGTACGCCCCAGTAACATTAAGGCTGCGCCGACATTGTTATGTGCGGTGCTATTCTCAGGATCAAGTCGGACGGCTTGCGTCGCCCATTGCAGCGCCCGCGTACCATCATTTTGCGCTAAAGCCGTAAAAGCCAGATTAGTGGGGGGCAATGACGACTGGGGGGCAGTTTGCCAGGCCCATTGCCACAGGCTATCATTGTCTCGCCAGTGGGCGGTAGTCTGAATTGCAAAAAACAGAAATGCGCCTATTGGTAGCAGGACGACTGCCAGGACCAGGGGCTTGTAAGTCATGGGCGGCGCAAACGCCCACGTGGTGAACCGCTCCAACAATGAAAGTAGTGACGCCCCTATGGCAAGGAGAAACAATGCCGAGGGTAGATAAAGAAATCGTTCGGCGATAAAAGAGCCGCCACGTAAATCGAGCGGCATGATATTGAGGACAGGTAACAGAGAAAACAGAAACGCCACCCACAGCCAGGCCCAGCGTTTCTGTTTCCACACAGCCCAAATGAGCCCAAACAACAGTCCTATCCCTACCACCAGAGCAATCCATACCTGAATCGAACTTGTCGATAACGGCAAGATGGCAAAATGTATGACCGATGACGTACCAAAGGGCCAGATCAACAAGAGGAGGTAGCGCATCGCCGATAGAGCAACGAGCAAAATATGTTGGAGCGCATTCCCTGCCGGCAAGGCATTCTCGCTGGGCTGCAACAAATAGCCGAGGCTGATGTAACGCGTCGTCAAGTAGAGAAGGGCGGCGAAAGCAAAGGCAAGATAGATAAACTTGTATTTTCGTAGATTCCGCAGTGCGTTGGATTCGCCGTCAAACGCTCTACTTACCGCAAAAAAGATGAGTGGCACAGTGATCGCCATTTCCTTGGCGCCCAGTGCCAGCAAAAAACTGGACCCCGCCAAGATAGCGGCTATCCAGCGTGGATGAACAAAAAGAGCCAATGCTAGCGCCAGCAACACAAAAAAGGTACTTAGCAAGTCGAATCGAGAGGACACAAAGGCGATTGCTTCGACATGGACGGGATACCAGGCAAAGAATAGGGTGAGCGACAAAGCTAACCAAGTATAGACATTGGGCTGATCACCTGTCGTCCTGTTTGGTTCGGTATACGGCTGTATATTTTGGAGGATGCGAAAGGCAAGCCAGGCAAACAGGCTCGTTGTAAAAACATGCAACATAACGCTAACAGCATGATAGCCGCCGGGCTGTAAACCGTGAACGGTGTTATTCAGTAAAAACGTTAGGGCCGTGGTAGGACGAAAGTAATTTGCCGAAAAGGGTACATGACGCCAAATCGCTTCACCAAAAAGTTCAGGAGAGCGATAGTAAGGCCATTCCACCAGCAATAAAGAGTCATCCCATACAAAATCAAATTGTAGTGTCCGTATAAATGGCAACAAGGCCCCGACAGCCCCTAAAAGGATCACGCTCCAGAGAGGCAGAGCAGGCAATTGGTAAGATTTCTTATGCTCGGATGTATTGGCATTCATTTCGATAAACTCTACCTCAGACAGCCGTTTGATAATCTCTAGCTAAGCATGCTGTGATTACTTTGGGCATCGCACCGCCGATAATATGGTGCTATACTCAATACCTTCGCCGAACATTTGAGCTAATGAGAAAGACAGAGCAGATTGTATAATTGTTTTTTACAACCAGATTCAATCTGAAAAACAAAGGACAATCTGCTCATGATAGCAACAACATCGTCAAGAACGGTCACAACAAATACGACAACCAGCAGCACCACTGCAAAGATTGTGGTGAATATCGTGTTCTGGAGCCGAAGTCATCCAGCCATTCGCAGGAAAAACGAGAAGAAATCTATCGAGCTTGCTATGAACGAGTGAGCATGAGAGGGCTGGAACGTATTTTCGGTGTGAGTCGAACAACCATCTACAACTGGTTGGTTCCGTTGATTCAAAGCTTGCCAAACATGCGAGATACACTGCTCCCGGCTCAGGTAGACGATGAACTTGAATTCGATGAAGTGTGGTCGTTTATATACGAGAAAGCACAGAAACTATGGGTTTGGACAATGATATGCCGACGAACTCGACAGATTCTTGCTTTCGTTCTTGGCGACCACAGCATGAAATCCTGTCTTAAGTTGTGGTCTCGCATTCCTGATGAATACCGACAATGCCGATCCTTCAGTGACTTCTGGAAAGCCTACCAGGTGTTACCGGGCACGCATCAGCAGGTTGGCAAACAGTCTGGAGAGATCAATCACATGGAACGATGGTATAGCACGCTGAGACAACGGCTAGCTCGGTTAGTCAGAAAAACGCTCTCATTCTCGAAAAGAGTCTCTTGGCATCATCGATTCATCAAATGGTACATCGTTGACTACAACTGTTGCAGGCAGGCGGCTATCAGTTCTTTCTTCGATAGTTGGGCGCAGGGCTTCCTCAGTCATGGCGGCAAAGTCTACACAATTCTCTTCATTCCCGCAACACACCTTGTCAACATACAACAGGTGAACAGTTACTCAAAAAGTTTTAACAAGTTCGTCGAGAGGAAAAACGACAGTGGAAATCGATACTATTGAATTAAGCTCGACTACGCGAGTATCGTTATATCCTCTTGCTATCCGCCAAGAGGAAGGTGGTTATATTGTGGGACGAACTGAAACAAGCACATTCGTCTCCTTGCCCCAGATCGGTGGTAAACTCGTGATGCTGTTGCAGCGTAACCTATCGCTCGGAGATATCCAGAGACAGTTGGAACAAGAATACGATGCCGAGGTGGAGTTGAATGCCTTCATATATGATTTACTTGAATTGGGATTTGTGCGAGCTATTGATGGCCAGGATATAGAAATTGATGCAACAAAACCACCTAACCTTGCCTGGCTACAAACCACACATGTACATTGGATTTTCAGCTGGCCTGTACGAATGCTATATCTGACTCTCCTAGTATTTGCCGCCTTCGCTTTTCTCCATAAACCTCAACTTTTTCCTCACTACACGGATTTTTTTTGGACAGAAACTACGAGTATCCTAGTATTCACCGCCACTCTTATTTTTGTCGTGAATACAGCAATGCACGAACTGGCGCATATGATAGCGGCGCGCTCACGAGGAGTTCCAGCCCGTATCGGTCTAGGCACCCGCTTGATGCATCTAGCGGTTGAGACCGACGTGACTGGAGTATGGACATTACCGAGGAATGAGCGTTATCGGGTTTACTTGGCTGGTATGTTATGGGACTTGATTCCAATATCTGTGTCTGTCATTCTTCTGGCCTTCACTACCCCACCTGATATCATACAAAGCCTTCTTAAACTGGTGGTCTTAGTGAATTTCCTGGACATTTTAGGGCAGTTCGAATTCTATATGCGCACCGACGTTTATTTCATGATGCTAACATGGCTACGATGTTATGATCTGTTTGAGGATTCTCTAAGGTTACTTCGTTACTATTTGTCAGTACTATGGTTTGCTCTATTTGAACGTAATAGATTGGTCTATCTGCGGGATCCGTTGGTCGAATTACCGAAGCATGAACGCTCAAAAGTGCAATTGTATGCTGTTTTTATGACTATTGGTTCAATTATTGCCTTATTTTTGTTTTTTTTCTACGGTTTGCCCATTATGCTTCGTCTCTTCGTCGAGGCAGGCATTGCTGTTTGGCGGGGATTCCTGCAACAAAATCCGTGGATGATTTTGGATGGCTCGGTAACAATAACAATTGAAGGAGGGCTGCTGATTTTGTTCATTCTCACATTTGTGCGTAATCGTAAGCAATGGTTTATTTCATCAGTGTGGGGGCGGTTTTCGCGTTGGCGCCGACGCATTACTCCACCTTCAGCGTACAAATAGTCCTTCCTTCTCACCGCTGGTAACCGTTCACTCCCCTGCATAAAAAACTGGCGCGAAAAGCAAAAAGATAATACAGTAGGAGAATGAGTTTAACGGATCATGACCTGAGGCAAATAAATCGAGGATATCTAGCCTCG
>PIVW01000382.1 GCA_003353825.1 Chloroflexota bacterium | reverse complement strand
TGCTAGGTCGCATGCCGATCCTGGCACCCGTACGTCTGCTGCTCAAAACGAAGACGGATGGAAAGCACAGATGCTTACAAAACCGTAGAAAACGGGCTCGTGAAGACCTGACCCGGGGATCAGGACACGACCTAGTTTCTGTCTGTCTCTTTATTCAATTGGTAATGTGCGAAATGTAGGCTAAGGACAGACTTCTAAGCAAGAACCAGATTTCGGTTCAAAACATACTCGCCGTAATGCAGGGTGTTATCCCAGCCTATGGGCCAATGTTTTCCAGCAGTGAAAGATTGACACCCACAGCCTCTGGCTCTCCTTCCAGAATCACCCGACTCACCTTCTTCGCCTGCCAGTAGATGATGCAAGCCATGATAAGAGTCAAGCAACGGCGGGTTCCCTACCGTATATGGAGACCAGGACAAAATGGGGGCAAGTCTATTTTGTCCTGGTCTCTTGCGGCCTGACAGCACAACCAACGGATGACCCAAGAAGCCTGCACAGCAAGTATAGCAGTGAGATATCGTGATTGGCTCTAGCCGTTACGTCGGATATCAGAAACTAACATCCATTCTTCCAACAATCCTGATCTACAATCATTCCGTTCGGGTCCAGCAGTTCGACGACATCACCAGAATTACCCCAGATGGCCTGATCGTGACCAAATGTTAAAGCGCACCAGTCCTCGTGAACTTCGTCTGTATAGACGCGGCATACTTGATTTGGCTGCATTGTGTATGACGGGAACACAAACACGTTTCCATCATCGTCCCTTAGTATCCAGCCGGCCACATCAAGGGCTGAACCGCCCACATTCTTGACAGCGATGAATTCATCACTCTCCACGGTTTTTACCACACCATCATAGAACAGTTTGCCGATGCGGAGTGTTCCCGCTGTTCCTTCTGGCACCTCTTCGGATTGGGTTGGCTGTGGAGTAGAGGTCGGACTGGGCGCCGGTGGAGCTTGCCCGATGGGGATGGTCGATATGGGGACATTTAGTGCCGCGAGACCTGCGCTCATCCAGCCTCCGTCACGATTGGACGTCCGTATTTGAATCCAATCGTTTTCTTCGTTTCGTCCAAAGACGGACATCACCGCCCCTTTACCGACACTTACCGTGCGAGGGTAGTTTGTTCCTGGACCCTGACGCACGTTGACAGTGTCTGAGGTAACAACTGCATAGGGAAATGCATCATCCCCTCCTCGCCAGAAGCCCGCATTGCTTTGCCATGCTGCTGTAGCAGCCTCCGCCAGTCGTTCGCTGTAGGCCGTATCAGGTGGATAGTTCACGGGCACAACCACACCAAGTCGGGCAAGCTCCTCATTTACCATGCGGCCATCAAGAAGCCAGATGTAGCGTAGTAGACGATCAAAGCTATCGGTATCTGATACGTCACTCTCTAAGTACACAGTCTGTCCTTGTACCAGCAACGCATTTAATTGAGTAGCCGTCTGATATCCCGGCTGTCCTCGCTCAGGAGAATCGATGCCGATATAACGCACTGGAGATTTTACTCCATCAACCAGCACTTGAATCGTATCACCATCGGTAATACTGATAACCTGTGCTACCGTGGCGTCAACAGGAAGTGCCGAGAGGTCGGCCGTTGGTGTCGCTGTAGGAAGCGCAGGGGTGTTTGTCGGTGGCAGTGGCGTATTGGTTGGGGGAACTGAGGTGTTGGTTGGCGGAATAGGGGTATTTGTTGGCGGCAATGGTGTGCTTGTCGCAGGAACCGGCGTGGACGTTGGCAGTTGAGGTGTATCTACAGGTGGAACCGGAGTGCTAGTGTGGGGTATAGAGGTGGCAGCCGACTTCAACGGGACGGTCGCAACCTCAGTGCTAGAACTATCGCCTCCACAACTTGACAACACTATGATCACAAGAACCAAGTACAGCGTCAATTTTCGCATTTCACACATGTGCACACTCAGTGAATTTGAGAGTCAAAACGCCTATGTCAAATAGCACAAGCAAGAGGTGGCGCGAGACATCGGTAAGATAGACTTTTCCGGTTAAGGAGAAAAACTACCTATTTGTTGAGTAGCGAACCTGAGACAAGCGTGTCAGATTGGCAAATGCCGACATTTGAGTATACTCGTGTTGATGAAGAAATGCCACGAGGTGCAAAGATGACACAGAAGCGTCGGCGCAGTCAGCGTCAAACCATTGAACTTGAACAACTGAAAAATGACCCGAATAGCTTGCTGTCGTGGGGTCTAGACGAGCCAACGCTGCGCAAGCTGGAGACTTACCGCCTCTATCAAGGGGGTCATGCCGTTGCGGACATAGCAGAAGCCTTTGGTTTTGCCCCCGGCTATCTCTATGAAATGTGGGGCAAATTCAAAGCGGAGGGGACGGAAGCCCTGGTGGATAAGCGTTGGGGTGCGGCCCCACGTAAGCGTACCAGTGAGGTGGAAGCGGCAGTGTTGCGAGCCAAAGCGCTCAATCCCCAGCGAGGGGACAGTGAACTGTCCCAAGAATATGGACTGGAGCGAAGTACGGTGTACCGGTTGCTGAGGGAACATGGTCTCCAAGACTTACACCGGGTCCTAAGCGGGCAAGAGGAAGAGGCGCATGCAGAAGAGCGAGCGGAACCGAAAGGGGAAGGTGGCAAAAAAAGGGGGTCGAAATTGTCCCCTGCGAACAAGCCCTCCTCTTGACACTCTTGGACGGACTGGGTCAAAGCAACTACCACCAAGCGATGAAAGGACTGTGTATCGAGCAAGGGGGTGGCCATTACAGTCACGAACAACTTTGCCTGAGCCTGGCCCTGTTGTCGGGCTGGGGGGTATTACGTCTCAGTCACATCAATGACCAGGCGGTTGAGGAGTGGGGCGTTCTCCTGGACAAGCAGCGACGGCCAGATGGAGATACGTTGGATCAATGCTTAAATCAGATCATTGAGTTGGATGAAGCTGACAGTGACACATCGGCCGCCCAGCGCCTGGGACAGATAAACCCAGCGGGAATGATTGACATGGCCCAGCAGGCGTCCCTCCGTAATTGGGTAGAAGCGGGCCTTACAGAGGGGGACGTGTGGTACTTTGACGACCATGTGGTCGAATACAGCGGTCAAGCCAGGATAGGCAAGACGAAACATGGCACCAAGCACATCAGCGTCAAGTCAGTCAACCGCTATACCCTGCACAACGGTCTCTGTTCGTTGAGCGAATACTTTCCGGTCACCCTCTCCTATGCCCAAGCGATGCGCCATTTGGTGAGCAAAGCCAATGCTTGCTTGCCGCCAGACCACCGCATTCGCAAGTTGTCATTTGACCGTGCCGGGTGGGATGCAGAGTTGCTGCAATGGCTGCAGGAAGAACAGGGAATAGCCCCCATTACCTGGGTCAAGCGTACCAGCAGCAACGTCAAACGCCTGGATGAGGTGAACGAGGATGAGTTCGTTCCTATGGATGTCGACATGGCGTTGGGAAAGAGGGACAAGCAGCACATCGTCAACGTGGCCGATACCATCCTCGATTTCCCTCATCTTGGGGGTCAACGGGTCGTCGTCCTGGAAACAAACACTCAAAAACGGGTGGGTGTCTATACCACCGCCCACCATCCCCGTGATAGTCCCTTGGCTGACGAAGGGGCGATGAGTACCGTGAGCTTGATGGATACGATGCGTTACAAGCAGCGGATTGAAAATCGATTCAAGGTAGAGGCCCATGAAATGTGGAGTGATGCCCTCCCTAGCCATCAGACGCACCAGGTCACGCTGATACAAGCCTATGACCTGGACAATGCACAAAAACAGCTAAGCAATGCCCAACGGCGCTTGCACAAGTACACGGCCCGAGAAGAGCAGCAACAGCAGCTACACGAGACCGGTCAGTTGAACACACACCAGTTCAACCTCTTGAGCAAACGTTCTCAACGCCTACGTCACAAAGCCGAACGGGAAATCGAAACTCTCTCTCTGGAAATGACACGTGTCCAGCATGACCCAAACGGGCAGCCTCTCCTCGCCACCGAAACCGAAGTGCTGGATGTTCGCAAGTTGACTGTACTCAATCTCATTAAACTCCATGCCTTGGTCGCTCTGAAAATCCTGGCTCGTCGCTTGGGCTTGCCCGAAGCCGGCCCGGAACGATTGCGACGTGCTTTTTTGACCTTTGGCGATCGAGTCGAGTTCGACCACAACCAATACATCGCCACCGTCTATGCCCGCCCTTTCCCTCGCGCTCAGACGCAGCAAGCATACGAGCGACTTTGCTCAGAGCTGCACGATGTGCCCATTACTTTGACGCGCAACGGCGTTAGCTATCGGGTTCGATTCAGTTGGTAAAACACCTATGTCAGAACACAGAAACAACACCCCCTATGCTGTTTTCGCTTAGCCGGAAATCTCTATATTATCTTTTTGCTTTTCGCGCCAGTTTTTTATGCAGGGGAGTGAACGGTTACTCCACGTGATAGTATTGGTCGAGGAATTCATTTTTTGTAGCTGGGAACATTGCGAGCGAGTCCTTGAAAGGCAGTCCACCGCGCAGGTCGCTGATGTAAATCGGACCGCGCGACAAACATGAGCGAAAGCCGCCTGCCGCAATGCTGATGTCGGCGCTCGGAAATTGTTCATACCATGCCCGGGCCATCTCAGGGGCAAAATCTTTCCCAGAGACGTTTTCGGGAAAATCAAAGACGGGGCTGCCATCGGCAAATATTTGGTTGTTCAAAACATTGACAGCATAGTCTTTGTCTTCTTCCCGAAGGCGATCATAAGCTTTTTCAATCTCCCGGATGACTGTCTTGACCCTGACGTCCGTATCATCCTGCTCGAATACATTGGCAATCGCCTCAGATGTGATGCTTGGGAACGTGTAGAAATTGTCGACACTCGTGATTTCCGGGACGCCAATGAGTTTTTGTGTATCCCGGTCAATCTCCAGATCGATGCGCTGGTAGATACTCCAATCACCGTCAACCGGATTCAACGTCAAGTCGAACTTATCTAGCTGGTCTTGAGATCGCTCGGTGTGATCAACTAGAATGTGGATATCCACACCTCCCTGCTGTTCCAAATAGTCCAATCCCTTCTGTACAGCGCCCTCGTAATTCCTGGCTTTCTGCTCGTCAATTTCGTTGGCGCTAGACTGGTTCAACACTTCTGGTCCAGTAGATAATCCCACAATGCCAATTCTCACTCCCTTCCGCACTTTAATAATTGCCGGTACTGAAAAAGCCTGGCTTGGATTTTTCGCAACATAGTTGGCGGAGACGAATTCAAAATTCGCCCGCTCTTTTAGTCTTCTAGCATTGGCTACGCCAAAATCGAGTTCGTGGTTATCTAGCACCAGTACGTCGTACTCCATTGCATTCATCACATCAACGATCGTTTCACCGTAGAACAGACTTCCAATGGGGTCGCTGGTGAAAATATCGCCGCCACTGATAATCAGGCAATTATCGGCCTGACAATTCTCCTGCTCCTCCCATAACTGGATGATGCCAGCCGCGCCGCCGGTGTTCTTACATTCAGAAGGCAATAACGCCCCTTCTTCATCGCTGGTGTACAGAATGCGCAATCGGATCACGTCTTCCTGTGCGTGAGCAGTTGGCTGGAAATATCCAGAATGGATCAAAAGAAGAGTCCCAATTGACACTAAACACCAGACCAGGATTTGCTGGTAAGCTAATTTGTTTTCCATAATAGTTTGGGCATGGTTCAGTAGAAGAAGAAAGCACGTTAACAATTGAATGAGGAAGAAAAGCAGCACCTCGTGTAAGATTTGGACATTTATTACAAAACCAAACACACACAAGGAGACTGC
>PIVW01000381.1 GCA_003353825.1 Chloroflexota bacterium | reverse complement strand
GAACTTACTTATTCATCAACAAGTTGAATGGTTCCGTGAAAAAACGCGACTGAGACCTTCCGACTGGGACGATGTTCTGGACTTTGCTTTATGAATCGAGTTTTCCAGAGTTTTCAGTAAGGACCAAACAATTTCAGGTGAAAAGCTTATAGACGAATCGTCAATCACTCTATGAAAGGTAAGCGCAATGCTCATAACCTATGTGCTCAAGGCATGGGGACTCTTACTTGAAGTCAAAAATCAGATACTGACGCGCTTGGCTGGCTTGTGTAGGGAAAGTGATTTAATTGGCGAGCCTCCTTCCTCCTTATGCAAACATCTATTGGTGAAACATGCTAACAAAACCTATAAAAATAATCCTTACTATACTTGCAATGACACTGTTAGTCGCCTGCAGCGGCGCGGCTACAGCCCCTATCTCAACGGCCGCACCTTCATCGGCGACAGCCTCTGACAAGGATGAGACCGCCGATCCTGGGGCACTCGTTATATATTCTGGTCGTGCGGACAGCCTGGTTCAACCCATCATTAACCAATTCGCCAAAGATACCGGCATCGAAGTCCAGGTACGCTACGGAGGTACGAGCGAAATAGCCGGTGTCTTGCTGGAAGAGGGTGAAAGCAGCCCGGCTGATATCTTTTATGCCCAAGATCCAGGGGGGTTGGGCGCGGTACAGGCTGCCGGGATGCTTGCCGAGTTGCCGGAAAGCATTCTATCTCGTGTTCCACTCCGATTCGCTTCTGATAGCGATGAGTGGGTCGGTATATCGGGCCGTGCCAGGGTCATCGTGTACAACACGGACAACATCACCGACCCCGAAAACCAACTGGCTGCCGATCTGTGGGAGTTCACGGAACCAGAATGGGAGGGGCGTCTTGGGTGGGCGCCCACCAATGGCTCTTTCCAGGCCATGATCACCGCACTGCGTGCAACCTGGGGCGAGGAAAGAACAGCCGAATGGTTACAAGGAATTCAGGCCAATAGGCCTACGGTTTTTGCCAAGAATACTCCCATTGTCGCTGCAGCTGGTGCAGGTGAGATCGACGCCGGATTTGTGAATCACTACTATCTTTACCGCTTCTTGAGCGAAGAGGGAGAATCCTTCAGAGCACGCAACTACTTCTTACCTGGAGGTGGCCCTGGCTCACTCATCATGATTTCGGGCGCAGGCATTCTAGAAACCGCGCCTAATGCTGAGAACGCAAAGAAATTCGTTGCATACCTACTTACCGAGAGTGCACAGAAATACTTTGCAGAAGAAACCTTCGAATACCCGGTTGTCGATGGCATAACTACCATTGTGGAACCTCCCTTAGAAGTCTTAGACGCGCAGGCTGCCGGCATTGCTCTTGCCGATTTGGCAGACCTGCAAGGAACCCAAAAAATGCTCATTGACTTAGGCATCATAGAGTAAATCAAGCAGATCAAACCCATCCACCCCAGCTTTCTGAATCTCTGAGCAATCCTCAACTCCATGAATACGTTAGCAACGCCCTCTACCCGACAACAGACAAAACGACGCATCTGGCGTTTCCGTGGGCGTCTGGGTTCTTCACAGCATTGGATTCTACTTGGTTGTGCAGCCCTTGTAGGCGCCCTCGTTTTACTGGTGCCTGCGTATTTGCTGATTCGCATGAGTGGTGCTTGGGCGGAAACCTTGGAGACCCTGAGCAAGCCTCATACATTGACTGTGCTCGGTAATACAGTGGTATTGGCAGTGGCGGTCACGATTGCGGCAGCTATTATCGCCGTCCCCATTGCCTGGTTGACAACACACACCGATCTGCCCGGACGACGGGTTTGGGCGATATTGACGGCATTGCCGTTGGTTATTCCGAGCTATGTTTTCGCCTATTTGTTTGTTTCCGTTCATTCTCCCAAGGGTTTGTTACAACAACTGTTAGCACCCTTTGGCATCGAGCGACTCCCCCCCATTTACGGCTTTCCCGGCGCTTTCTTGGTACTGACGCTGATCAGCTACCCCTATACGTTGCTCACAGTTCGCGCGGCAATAGCGCGCATGGACCCGGCGCTTTTAGAAGCGGCAAGAAGTTTGGGACTTTCTCCGGGCGAAGCCTTTCGCCGGGTAACCCTACCTTACTTGCGACCGGCTATCTTGGCGGGCAGTTTGCTGGTGGCACTCTATGTCCTGCGCGACTTCGGCGCTGTGACGATGCTGCAATATAGCACCTTCACTCGTATCATATACAACCGCTATTTAAGCTACCAGATGGATGCGGCCGCGGCAATGGCCTTTGTACTGGTGTTGTTAACGGCCGTGGTGCTGCTGCTGGAGTGGCGAGCAAGAGGCAACAGCCAGTACGCGCGTGTCGCAGTTGGCGCAGCACGGCAAATGCAGCCCAACGCGCTTGGCAGATGGAAATGGCCCTCCCTTATTTTCGTGACATCCATCGTGCTTTGGGCTCTGATAGTGCCTGTCGGCGGCCTACTATATTGGTTCTGGCGTGGTCTGAGCCAAAATTGGGCAGTCCGAGAAGCGGGCGCCGCAGTCACGACAACTCAATATTTGACCAGTTTGCTGGAACCTGCTTGGAATTCACTCTCGATGGCGGCGATGGGCGCGATCCTGGCGATTATTTTCGCCCTGCCGATTACGATTTTGGCGGTTCGCCGTCCTGGACGCGCCAGTTCCTTCTTCGAACGTTTAACCTACGCTAGTTTCGCATTACCTGGCATCGTGGTAGCGCTGGCCTATGTCTTTTTTGGCGTGAACTACGCGCGCCCCCTCTACCAAACCATGCCGATGCTGCTAGCTGCCTATGTGGTGTTGTTCATTCCGCAAGCGGTGGGGGCAGAACGGGCATCTTTGATGCAGGTGCCGCCCAGTATGGAGGAGGCGGGACGCAGTCTGGGGAAACGATCGCTCACGGTATTTCGACGTATTACGTTGCCCTTGGTGCGCCCAGGTATTATCGTTGGCGCCATACTCGTGTTTCTAACGATCATGAAAGAACTACCAGCTACCCTGATCCTTAGCCCACTAGGATTTGACACCCTGGCAGTACAAGTGTGGTCGAACATCAGCGAAGCGTTTTTTGCCCGGGCGGCCGCACCGACCCTATTGCTGGTACTTTTCTCATCCTTACCTTTGGCCTGGCTGACTTTGCGAGAGAAGCATGAACGATAGTGTCGTCGTTTGCCGAGATCTGCACAAGTCGTTTGCTGATCTAACTGTGGTACAAGGGCTAAGTTTTGCCATTTCACCGGGGGAAATTCTAGCCCTGTTGGGACCTAGCGGTTGTGGAAAAACGACGACGTTAAGACTGATCGCCGGCTTCGAGCGATTGGACTTTGGCCATATCGAGATAGCCGGTCGCCTGGTCTCCAATAGCCGGACATGTGTGCCAACCGAAAAACGCCGCGTGGGAGTGGTTTTTCAGGATTACGCTATTTTTCCCCACCTCAGCGTAGGTCAAAATGTAGCATTCGGAGTAGCCAAGGGCCAGCAGGCGAAACAGCGTGTCGACAAGATTCTCTCACTGGTAGGTTTGGCTGGTCAGGATAAGAAGATGCCTCACCAGCTTTCCGGGGGGCAGCAGCAGCGGGTGGCGCTGGCACGAGCGCTGGCGCCGCAACCGGACATCCTATTGCTGGATGAACCGTTTTCCAATCTCGACACCGCCTTGCGTGCAGAGGTACGGCAAGAGGTACGTGCTCTGCTCAAACAGAGTGGTACTACGGCAATTTTCGTAACACACGATCAGGAAGAAGCCCTTGCCATTGGAGATAAAGTGGCAGTCATGAAGGATGGCCGACTTCAGCAGATCGACACACCGGAAGCGATCTTCCATCGACCTCAAACCCGATTTGTTGCCGAGTTCATGGGGCATACAGATTTTATTCCAGGGACGACATCAGATCGTGGCGTAGTCACAGCTATCGGCCTGCTGCCGCAACTATGCGATCTTCCCGGCGGGATACAGGTCGAAGTTGCCGTCAGACCTGACGATGTGCGGCTTGAAAAAATCGAGGAACGAGGCGCATCTGATGAAAATCTGGGCCGCATCCTCTCCCGTCAATTCATTGGCGTTGCCAACATTTATCGTGTTGGGCTGCCCGATGGTACGACCTTGCACAGTTGGGTGGATCACACGACAGATCTTTCCGCAGGAACAACTGTGCGCGTACATTTGGGGCACGGACACGCCCTTGCCTGTTTTCATGGTGGGGAGTTGGTTCCGTGCTGAATCATACCTGCTAGGAATTATTGGACCTATGACCTCTTGGTCTAGGCTATTTCAGATTGACCTGGATCAGGAGAGCTTCTGACATAGCCTCAAGCGGATTTCAGAATAGCGTGATTCTCTGCATCATTTTCTGGAATTCATCTTAAATCTACGATCAAACATCACACCCCCGTTCCAAGGTGAAACTGGATCACGCTATGCCATTTGATGAACGTCCCAAATTGACGACAGAAGCATTCAGAAAAACATTTGGTCATAACCCGGCCTTCGTTGCCCAGGCTCCAGGTCGGGTTGACCTCATGGGCAGCCATACCGATTACAACATGGGCTATGTGCTCACCATGAGCATCGACCGCAACACCTGGATTCTGGCTCGACCCAGACCGGATCATCTCGTACAGATTGCCTCGCTCAACCTGCCCGGCGAAAGCACCTTTTCGGTGGATGATATCGAGCACGACACCCTCTACCCTTGGAACAACTATGTACGAGGAGTCGCTAAAGCAATGAAAGAAGCGGGCCATACCTTGCGTGGATTCGACGGCCTGGTGCATAGCACCATCCCCTTAAGCAGTGGACTGAGTTCTTCCGCAGCGATCGAGATGGCCACAGCGGTCGTGTTCAAGACACTGTCCCAGCTAGAGATCGACTCTGTTACCATGGCTTTGCTCGGGCAACAGGCCGAAAACCAGTTCGTAGGTGTCAATTCCGGCATTCTGGATCAGTATAGTTCGGCCTTGGGCGAAAGGGGTTGCGCACTCTTGCTTGATTGCAGGGCTCTGACCAGCCGCACTATGCCTATCTCAAAGAACATTCAACCGGTTATTTGCGACACCAAAGACAGGCGCGAATTGACAGGATCGGAATATGACGAGCGTCGCGCCCAGTGCGAAGCAGGCGTGCGTATTTTACAGCAATTTTACCCAGATATCACAGCGTTGCGTGACGTGACAATGGCACAATTCAAAGTGCACGAAGCAGAGCTACCGGCAGTGGTTGCCCGACGCTGTCGCTTCATCATCGAGGAAAATCAGCGCGTACTCGACCTGGCCGAGGTACTCCCCAGCGGCGATTACGACAGACTTCGTGCGTTAACCGACGCATCTTATTTGGGCGCCCGGGACCTTTTCGAGATCGGGACGCCGGCAATGGAAGAGATGATGCAGGCGATGTTGGCAGGATCCGGTGTTATTGGTGCGCGTCAGGCCGGGGCCGGGTTTGGCGGCTGTATGGTCGCTTTTGTCGAAGCCAGCGAGGTTGATTTATTTGCAGCGCAGGTAGCTACGCACTATGAACAGACGACCGGTATCGCACCCGCAGTCTATGCGGTTTCACCGGCGCCGGGTGCAGGTCTACTAGGTAAACTGCAGAATTGAATCGACCATCACTAAAACATCCCTGCCACCAAGCGCCAGACTTGCGCCACAAAGAAGACCACAACCAAACCCATAACCAGGGGCAAAAAGGCTGACACCACCGACCACTTCTTACTGCCGGTCTCTTTGTAGATGGTGAGGATCGTCGTACTGCACGGATTGTGAAGCAAACTGAAAAGCATCAAACAGACT
>PIVW01000380.1 GCA_003353825.1 Chloroflexota bacterium | reverse complement strand
TCCAAGTTTGCAATTGCGAACAGAACCAAAGATCAATGACTAAAGATCAAAGATTCTTCTACTTATCGTCCTTCATTCATCTTCAGTCTTTAGTCATCAGAACATCAATTTGTAAAGATGTGGGACACTGATTCTGAACCACGCCTAAATCAGGAATATGCCGTGAGAACCACCCGTGATCTCTATATGGAAGAACGCCGTCACGAGATACTGCGTCGGGTGCAAGATCATGGGCGGGTTTCGGTATCCGATTTGAGCCAGACGTTTAACGTATCTGAGGTCACCGTAAGAGCGGATCTGCACGCGTTAACTGAAAAGGGTCTGATCGTGCGCACGCATGGTGGGGCGGTGCCTGCTTCAGAAGCATTGCAAGATATGGCATTGGCGAATCGTGAGCGGCTACAGATCTCAGAGAAAGGACAGATTGGGCAGGCCAGCGCGGCCCTGGTGGAACAGGGCGATGCGATTTATCTGGACAGCAGTAGCACGGCTTTGGCCATTGCCCGCTATCTGAAAGGACATCATCAGGTTACTGTGATTACCACCAGCATCGCTGTGGCCCAAGCACTGTTGGATGCACCGGGCGTTACAGTGGTCATGCCCGGTGGTACCATACAGCGCGATACTGCCTCACTTATTGGCACAGATGGTCTGGCCAATCTCGAACGATTTCACATCCAGAAAGGGTTTTTCGGTGCACACGGTCTGGCCATCCTTGAAGGTTTGACCGACATTAGCGCCGATGTAGTTAACGTCAAGCGGCCGATGGTAGCTATGTGCCGCCAGGTAGTCGCCGTCGTCGACGCTACTAAATGGAATCGCGTCGGCTTAGCTTCCTTTGCCGACCTCACTGATATCGATTGCATCATCACTGACGCTCATGCGCCCTCTGGTTTGGTAGAACAAGTCCAGGCATTGGGGGTAGATGTGGTGTTGGTTTGAGTCCGTAAGTTAGCAAGTGGCAAGTAGAGAAGTAGACAAGTAATAAGTAGACAAGTATAGAGCTTGCGCAGTTGACATGCCCATCCTTGAATGTCGGTCGAACAGAAAAACGACGAGGCACGATTCGAACACGCACCACGCACCACGACTCAAGAGGTTAATCAACCCATGGCAGAAGCACTCTTTATCCCCAAATTAGGTAACACCGTCGAAGAAGTCACGCTAATCGAATGGACGGTGGCCAATGGCGCCGAAGTGAAATTGGGTCAGGAATTATTGGAGATCGAGACCGATAAGGCCGTGTTCAATGTCGAAGCGACCGCCGACGGCATTCTTCATCATGGTCCTTTTGTGGCAGGAGATGTGCTACCTGTCTTGGAAGTTGTCGCTGTTATCGGTACAGTTGAGGACTCGTGGGATAGCCATCAAGCGTCGGCATCACCGACAACTACTGCTGCCGAAGAAATCGTAGCAGAAGCTGTGGCGGACTCTGTTGAAGTTGAAATGGATATCGCTGTTGCTGTTCTACCGACAACGCAAATAGAATCCAGTGAGCGTCTGTTTATCTCGCCTCGTGCTCGGAAGTTGGCCGAGAATAAAGGGATTGACTTGAATGCATTGATGCCAACTGGCCCAAACGGCAGGATAGTGGAGCGGGATGTGCTGGCGTATCTAGAGGCCAGACCTTCTGCGTCACCTGTCGCTCGAAAGATGGCAGAGGAAGCCGGGATCAATGTATATGATATCGCCGGTTCCGGGCCCGGGGGACGCATTGTTAGACGAGACGTGGAACTAGCTCTGGCAGTCGAAACTGTCCCCGCCCCTGCAGCAGCAGCGCCCGCAGCCGTAGCCCAACCTCCCCTGCAACTCCCCGATGCTGAAGTCAGCGAACGCCTGCCGCTCAAAGGCATTCGTGGAATCATTGCCGATCGTATGGGCGCCAGCGTGCACACCACCGCCCGCGTCACTATAGTAATGGAAGTGGATGCTACCGAGTTCGTAGATGTACGTGCTCGTCTCAAGACCGCTGTAGGTGACAGTTGGGGCTTTGCACCCGGCTACAACGATCTGCTAGCCTTGGTCGTCGCCAAAGCTCTGCGCGAACATCCCCACATGAACGCTCGCCTGGCTGCAGACGCTGTAGAACATCTCGCGCATATCAATTTGGGTATGGCTGTGGACACCGAGCGGGGGTTAATGGTTCCGGTGATTCGAGACGCCGATCAGAAAGGGTTGCACGCTTTCGGGGCGGAGTTCAGAGAACTGGTCGAAAAAGCCAGAATTGGCCGGGCATTGCCAGATGATCTCAGCGGTGGTACCTTTACCATTACCAACCTCGGCATGTATGATGTCGACGCTTTCACACCTGTGATAAATCTGCCCGAAGCTGCTATACTTGGCGTCGGCCGTATCGCGCCGAAACCTGTCGTCGTCGAGGGCGAGATCGTTGTCCGTCAGATGTGGACTCTCAGCCTGGTATTCGATCACCGATTGGTCGATGGTGCACCGGCCGCTCGCTTCCTGCAAGCTATCAAACAGATGATCGAAGAACCCTATTTATTGCTCGCAAACTGATCCATACTCCCAGAAAACAAGGTTCAACCATCGCTAACTTTTAAGGCAGAATACCATGGCAGAAAACCTCAAAACCGTTGTCAGTTCCAAAACGAAATCTGTTGAAATCCATCGCGATCTCCCCACAGCCATCATTGGCGAACGTATCAATCCTACCGGGCGCAAGAAAGTACTGAATGCGCTACGAGAAGGTGATTTTGATGTCGTGCGCCAGGATGCTCTTATGCAGGTCGAGGCCGGCGCTAAGGTACTTGATGTCAATGCCGGTGTTCCCGGCGCCGATGAGATCGTACTCCTGCGGCAAGTAATGCAAACGGTCATGGAAGTGACCGACGTGCCTCTTTGTATCGATACTGCAGATCCCAGAGCCTTGGCTGCTGCTTTGGCGCAGTACGACGGTAAGGCTCTCGTCAATTCCGTCAATGGTGAGGAAAGGTCACTCTCGGCAGTGTTGCCACTGGTTCAAGAGCATGGTGCTGCTGTGATCGGCCTTTGCATGGATGATGATGGCATACCCGAGACCGCTGAAGCACGCCTGGCTGTAGCCGCCAAGATCGTCGAGCGGGCAGGTCAATTGGGTATCGAGCCCAAAGATATCGTCATCGATCCTCTGGCTCTGACCATGGGGGCTGATAGCAGCGCCGGCCTTCTGGCCCTAAATGCTATCGGACTCATCGTGGCAGAGTTTGGTGTCAACATCACTATGGGTGCAAGCAATATCTCTTTTGGCATGCCAGATCGTAAATATATCAATTCAACCTTTATTGCGATGGCCATCCATGCCGGTATGACCTGTCCCATCACCAATCCTTTGGTGTCTGAGATCAGCACAGCCGTGCTTGCAGCCGATCTTTCTATGGGCCGAGATGACTATGGCATGAACTGGATCACTGCCTATCGCAAACGCCAGGCCGCGGCCTAAGGGCTCAGAACAGAATAACATGCGAAATTGCGCCCAGAATAGACGGTGGAGTACCGTGTGTATTTGAATTCTCAGCCTCAAACTTAATTAACATCCTGAATCACCCACCCTGGATCACATCACCGCCTCCTTCTTTACCTTTTAATTCTTACTCTGGTCTCCTTTCTCTCCTGCAATGTCGACTGACTTGAGTATGATCCAGGGTGGGTGATGTTTCTTGTGTAGATATCTCGTAGCGCATGAGCATGGGTGATAGTACATTTGCAGGTAACGACAAGATCACACGCACCACGCACCACATCGAGAGCCCCCAATGCCCAGAGTCGAAGTCATCTACGGTGAAAAAACCCGTACTGTCGAAGCCAATGTTGGCGATCTGATCGGCGATATAATTACGGCAACAGAGCTGCCGCTCGAACAGCCGTGTGCCGGACGAGGGACCTGTGGCAAATGTAAGATCCTGGCGGAAGAGGGACTGGCTCCCCCTGATGAGATCGAATTCAAGAATCTAACATCAGGCGAAATCGCCGTGGGCAATCGACTGGCTTGCCGGGCGTGTGTCACAGGTGATGTGCAGGTGACGTTGGCGCCCATCGTTGTCTACTCTAACAAGATATTCCGCAGCAGCAATCGGTATAAGCGCACTGATACCCCTTTGGGGCTGGCTATTGATTTTGGCTCGACTACCGTGGCCGCGTTTCTAACGATGATGGATGATGGCGAGGTCTGCGCTGGAGGCGCCGGGCTTAACCAGCAGACCGTCTATGGTGCTGATGTGATCTCACGTTTAGCCGCAGCTCTAGAGAGTGCTGATGATGCCGAGCGCTTGCACAAACTGGCGCTGGCTTCGATCAATCAGGCTGTTGATTCCCTCAAGCTCTCACGGCGCGTCCGCGATCGTATCGAACGTGTGACCATCGTCTGTAATGTGGCCATGCATCATCTTGTTGCCAAATTACCGGTGGATACTCTGGCACTGATTCCCTTCCAACCGAGCAGTTTGGCCTCGATCCATGATGCCGCCTATCTGACAGGTGGAATTTTCCCGGAGAACGCTCAGATCATGTTGCCGCCGATGATCGGTGGATTCGTAGGATCTGATGCTCTGGCCTGTTTGGCATATTTCGGCTTTAACAAACCCCAGGGTGCGATGGCCGCTATCGACTTGGGCACCAATGGCGAGGTCATGGTGACCGATGGCAAGCGCATTGTCACCGCCTCGACGGCAGCGGGGCCTGCTTTTGAAGGAGTCAATATCTCTTGTGGCACGCGAGCCGTAGATGGTGCGATCACAGGCGTGCATGTCAATGGTGGGGATCTCAGTTTCGACACCATTGCAGATGAAGCACCGGTTGGGCTCACAGGATCGGGTTTGCTCAGTATGATACATGAGCTACGCGCAGTGGACGTGATCGATCCCAGCGGTCGTTTTTCCGACCAACCTCCTCTTTTCTTCGACCGTTTTGAAACAGACAGGCATGGCGTCCGGGGCATGCGCATGACCGACGATGGTTTGAGTCTGGATCAATTTGACATAAGGGAACTGCAAAAGGCCAAAGGGGCTATCCGCGCTGCAATAGACATCTTGATCGAAGAAGTTGATCTTCAACCCCAGGATCTTGAGCAGGTGATTCTGACAGGGTCCTTTGGTGGTTCGGTGGACGTCGACGCCGTGATCGATCTGGGCATGATCCCACCGGTTCGGCGAGAAGTAGTAGAGACTATTGCCAATGGCGCAGGATTGGGTGCTGCCATGTTCCTCTCCGGTGAGGGCTTTGCGCTGGGTGAGGAGATCGCAGCCAAAGCAGAGCAAATAGACCTCGATATGGATCCTGATTTCAACATGCGCTATGTGACGTCGTTGGGCCTGTCGGCCAATGGTGATTTGTAGGGCGTTGATAAAACGATAGCTAAATGAGCCTATGACCAGGCTCTGTGCAGAAAGCCGATCCAATTGCCATGCAACACCGCCGCAATATCGGGCTCTGAAAACCCGCGCCGGTGAAGCTGTTCGGCAAGCAGTTGCAGATGAGGTGAAGGCAGGCAGTTCCTGGAGTGAGAGTTACAGCCGCTATATGTGGGAGAACATCGAGGCCGGAGCTAAAGAGGCTGGCCGGGATCCGTCAGAGGTGCACTTGGTGCTGGGGCCCCTGACATCTATCTCTGCGGATCGGGACGCTGCTGAGCGTTATGCGCGGCGCACGCTGGTATTCTACCTGCCCTATCTATACTCAGCACGGTCATAAAAGAGCATGTATATCGTAGCAATATGTAGACATAAGCCTTGGATACTGCTAGAATCTTGCGCTCTTAGTCCTCTCACAAAATAGCAGGAGCGCAACAA
>PIVW01000379.1 GCA_003353825.1 Chloroflexota bacterium | reverse complement strand
ATGATAATCGGCATAGATCAGATCTATGCAATTGCCATGATAACGGTCTTGTTAAGTGTGTTCGCGCATGGGATATCGGCCGCGCCTCTGTCAAAACGTTACGGGCGGACGATGGCGGATGGAGACGCCGCTGAGATGATGGAGCATGAACATGTGCCGGAAATGCCACTGCGAGTGAAATCAAATATCCAATTCTAAGCTCTGCCGTACATTGTTGGTTCCTCTGTCCTAAACATGTTGAGGGAAATCACGCTGCGAGACGCAACTCATCAAGTTTGAAACGCCGTGAATCTAGCTCGCGCAACATGTCCTGGACCAAATCAACGGCTTCCTCTGGATACATTGGTTCACCACATTGAGTGCACTTAAAGGCAGGTACATCATCAATGATAAGATGGTATCCATTACGACTGACGCTATAGCTGACAAGTGCGGCTTCTACTTCTCCACTACAGATGGGACAATTCAATTGAATCTCTCCTTACGCACGTAAATCTCTCCTTACGCACGTGTCTTTCGTGTCATCCAGTCTGATTCCCAACGGCTTTCATCTGGGATATAGATGACGATAGCTAAAAAGTCATCCTTTGGCGAACACACCACTTGCTTGACAAGTATTCATGACGATATTATATTTAAACAATTCCATGGATACCAAAAACTAAGTGCACACTATACGCAAAGGGTACGCGGACACGAGCTGCGGCCAAATACATTTCCGAATGACGCAAAGGCGGCACATCCATGCCGCGCCCATTGTTTTGCTCCACCAAACAGCTAGTTCATCCGCCATGTATGAGGCAGTGATGGCGGAGTTGACCGATGACTACTGGCTGATCGCGCCCGATACACCTGGTTTCGGCGAATCCTTCGTGCCGGGCGAACCACCCTCTATACCCCTTTTCGCCCAAGCCATTCACGAAACCTTGATGACTTTTGGTGTGCGCCACTGCTGGCTCTTCGGGCACCACACCGGAGCAGCCATAGCCGCAGATCTGGCCTGTCGCTATCCCCATCTGGTGCTCAAACTAGTGTTGTCAGGCCCACCCCTTCTTGATAAAACTCAGAAGACCTATCTGAGACAGCATGCCCGATCTCACGAACGACGCTCGGATGGCAGTCATATGATCGGGATCTGGCAGGATATCCGGACGAGAGATCCTGAGGCCGATCTATCGCTCAGCGAACGGGAAACGATATTGGCATTGAAAGCGGGTAAAAACGACACATGGGCCTACGAAGCCGCCCTTAACTATGATTTCGCCGGTGCATTGGCAAACATCACCAGCCCCACGCTGGTTATGTCAGGTGGAAAGGACAATCTAATATCCAGCCTGGAGCCGACAGCTGCGGCCCTGAACGGCTCCAGGTCCCTGATCTTGCCCGATGCGGGCACTTATATAAGTGATCGGCAACCGGGTCAGCTCGCCGACCATCTGCGAAAATATTTTCGCTAGACGCGCATCGATGCGGACGCGGAGGTCTCACAAAAAGTACCACGTACCACGTAACACGCAATACTCAATACTCAACACGTCTATTTCAAGGGTCGCACGAGATCCTGTTGAGCCACACTTCTTCGTGCATCACCGTGCTCAAACGTCACGCAAATAGTCTTTTAACAGTGGCCACAATGCCTGGTATTTTTCATAACGCTGCTGGTAACATTTCTGCTGTTCGGGTTCAGGCATAATGACCTTATCTAAGGATACCATAGCTTCGACGCCCTCAGCGAATGAGTTGAAGCAACCACTGCCAATCCCGGCCAGGATCGCCACTCCCAGGGCGGCGGCCTCCGTCACCTTGGGCCGCACCACCGGCAGACCCATAATATCGGCCACCACCTGTAGCCAGGCATCTGATTTCGCCCCGCCCCCTGTTGCGCGGTACTGATTGATGGCGATGCCTGTTGCGGGCAAGGTATCCACCACCTCCTTGAGGTAGAAGGCAACACCCTCGACGATACCTTTCAGGATATCTCCTCGCTGTGTGTCCAGTTTCAGACCGGCAACAACTCCACTGCTATCGGAGATAAAATTAGGTGGACCGGTGGGACCGAAATGGGGGAGCACCAGGACGCTGCTTGGACCGGAGGGCATTTCGGTGAAGAGGTCACCATAAATACCGTATCCTTGCGTTCGCCTCAGCGCTGATTCGAATCCGGCGAATGTATCTCGATACCACTTCACCAGTGCCCCTCCCAAATTGTAGAGGAAGCTGACATAGAGGTCGGGCGCAGCATGGTGTTCGGTATTGAGACCCCGTTCGAGCATGAGGGCTGTGGGCTTTCGGGTGCGAAACACTGGCGTGATCGTGAAAAACGTGCCCATGCCGATGGTCGCCAGACCCTCTTCGATCACACCACATCCAACCGCAGTAGCGCACTGATCATGGGTACCGGAGATGAGCTTGACATTCGCCGACAAACCCAATTTCTCGGCCATTTGTTTCGACACCGTGCCCATCTCCCTACCAGAAGGTACCGTCGGTGGTAGTTTGTCACGATCCAAACCCGCCCACGCCAGCAACTCGTCCGACCAGTCGCCTTGCTCCAGATCGAATAATAAAGTGCGGTTGGCCAAAGAGTAATCAACCTGAGCCTCAGCCCCCAGCATAAACGATATAAAACTGCCCCAAAGCAAAAAGTACTCCGATTCCTCATACAACCGTTTCTGTTGGTCCTTAATCCATTTGAGGGTGAATAAGCTGTAGTGATGGCCTAGCGCGTTGCCGTTGAGGTCATATAGGTGTGTGTTGTCAATCGTTGCCGTCAGTGCGGGCAGATAGGGTTCTCCTCGCAGGTCGAAGTTAGGGTTGATGGAAGGGCCAAGGATCTGGCGATCGGCCGTAACCGGCACCATGGCTTCTCCCATCGACGAACAGGCGATCGCTCGCACAGGATCAGAATGGGTGTCAACCGTGCAGCAGCGGATTACAGTCTTTGTCTTAAACCAGACCTCCTCAGCATCCAACTCAGCGCGCCCAGGAGCCGGCCGGATGAAACCATACTCTTCGTAAGCAGAAGTCAGGGTTTGGCCAGATTCAGAAAAGACAATAGCTTTCACACCAGATGTACCGACATCAATACCCATCAAACTCATAGTTGGTGCTCCTTAGGAATCGTGAATGACGAATTGTTTAATGAGAATAATAAATGTCAGGGAGACGAGGCGTAAACCCCTGGCGATTCACCGTACGTTATTCATCGTTAACATCAAATACCTGATCACGGGCGCCAGCCAATCCGAAGTAGTCGTGTAAAAGCCAGCGTGTACGCTCGTAACATGCCTGTTGGCCGGCGCTGATGCTGCCCCCTTTCTGCCATGCCTGTTCATACGCCTGCCTAATCTCGGTGCCGATATTCACCTTGGTCATACCATTTTTGATCGCTTCGAGAAAGTATGGGCGTTGCACGCCTGAGCCGCCATGCAAGACCAGGGGGATACCGGTAGCCTCGCGCAGCGCCTGGATGCGTTCGATACTGAGGCGAGCTTGTACCTTTTTCTGGTCTTTGAGGGCGCCGGAGATGGCGCCGTGGATGCTACCGGCAGCCACCGAGAGCCAATCACATGTGGTCTCCCGGACAAAGCGCCTGGCCTCCTCCACGTCGGTAAAACCTTTGCCAGAAGAGAATAATTCTTCGTAGGGTGGTGGGGGGCCGGCCTCATGCCCGAGCACTGCACCTAGCTCAGCCTCACACGGAATCCTGGCCGCGTGGGCCAGCTCGGCCACCTCCTTCGTGGCAGCGATGTTGTCGTCGAGGGATAGGCGGGAGCCATCGATCATAACCGACTGGTAGCCTAAGTCGATGGCCTCTGCGATCACAGGCAGATAGTCGACCCAGATATCATCCTCATCGATCACCGGCACGTGGTCGAGGTGGAGACGCACGTAGTCGGCATCCTGATACTTATTGAACTCGGCAGCGATGTCTGCAGCGCTCTTGGCTTCGAACTTGTACCATTCCAGTCGTGCGGTTTCGATCAGTCCGAACGCATCTTCATCCACAAGGGCCCGGATCACCGGCTCCATCATGGGTAGATGAGGGATGTTGAAAGCGGGGACGGCCAATCCTGCCCGACTGGCATTTTTTACGAGGTCTTTAGAGGTTAGTTTCATGTCAAGCATCCTGTGGAAGTGCGACTCCGAGATCGAGATAATTTTGTAACGCTTCTTGAATGGCGGTCATGTGGTGTCCTCGGGTTAGACTAACGTGGTGGCGATAGCCTTGCCCTCCTACGTGTAACAGCACATCTTGTAAACGATCGATTTCAGCTACACCGGCGCAGCCAAAAAAGTTAGCCGGGATAGCATCATCGGTAATGTGGCCTTCGCCCAGATAGAATTTGAGTTTGCCGGCATCAGTCATCATACTGGCAAATGTTATCTTTGCAGGGGCTATGCGCCCTACCACGCAGCCGAAGCTGTGATTGTCACCGACAGTGGTCGAGAGAATGAGATGGTCGGATATCTGACCGGGGGTGGCCATCAACTCACGAGGGACAGGTCCACAATGGAAGAGGATGCATTTGTTCTCCTCGTCACCGTAGTTATTGTTCCAGTCTAGCACCGTTGCTGGCGCACCGGAAGCATCGCTGAGCAGTTGCATGGCGACTGCATTGGTCACATCTACTTCACAGGCCGCGGCAATGCCGGCGTTGTTTAATTGCCCCATGAGCACACAAGGCGATATCCCAAGCTGTTGCTGTAATTCCAACCAGCAGCGAATGGCAATGGCATCCATGGCGAATTCGTCGATTACTTCATCTAGTACCACACCTAGTTTGGCGATATTCTCTAAGGCGTACTCGGGCACACCTTGCCAGGAAGTGTAATGCTGCAATGTCTCAACCTTGCGTTGATAGGTACCGCTGGCTGTTGGCACAGCATTGACTCTGGCAATTACATCCGCCAAATCCACAGTTTCGACAGTAATGCCTGCGCGCTGCAAGGCGACTTCGTCGAATCGAACTGTCTTGAAAGCGGTTGTGCGGGCGCCAATGGCCCCTACCACCATATTCTTGAAGCTTTTAATCGTGCGGCAGACCCGGTCGAAGTGCTCGATGTTCTGTTTGAACAGGTTGCTGGCGGGGTGGACGGTATGTGGTTTCAGGGCCGAAAATTTGATATCGTGTTGGTAGAACACATCCATGATTGAAAATTTGCCACAAAACGCATCTCGCCGTAGTGCTGGCCCCATCTTATCTAGATCGTCCGGATATGCCTGCACCAGAATGGGAACCCCCGCATTCTTCAGCGCCGCCACTGCTCCATTTTCGTCACCGAAATTTGGCAAACAGAGGATAACGCCATCATAATCACCCCGATGTTCCCTCAGAAAATTGGCGAACTGCTGTCCTTCCTGAACCGTCTCCACGGCGCCATGGCGGGTGGCTTCAGCCCTCATTATCAAGATCTCGTGCCCCATTTCGCCAAGCATTCTTGGCAGCTCTTCTCTGGCGTCTGCCTGCAATAATGCTGGAAAAAAGCCTCTATTACCGAAAAATAGGGCGAATTTGGACTTGTTGGTCATTTTGTACTCCCGCAGTAGTCTGGATATTGAGATTCCCGAAAACCCTGGAAAAGTCTAAAACGGCTATTCAGCTCCCCCGTATACAGGGGTCTTACTCGTTCGCACCTGTGCAAACGTGGGTAAAGAATAACTCAAAAAAGGGCATGGTTCAGTAGAAGAAGAAAGCACGTTAACAATTGAATGAGGAAGAAAAGCAGCACCTCGTGTAAGATTTGGACATTTATTACAAAACCAAACACACACAAGGAGACTGCTTT